>NZ_JNCF01000022.1 GCF_000770585.1 Legionella norrlandica
CCACCGATAATGATTTAATTTTTAGAGGGACAATAGGGACTAAAGAAGTTGAAGAGGCAATGACGTCTGATTTTCTGGGCATGTCATCAATACAAAGAAGAAAAGCGGCCAGTTTTAATATTGTAGATTATATCCGATCAAATAATAGCAGATTCTTTTTTTCTATGACACCCTGCAGGGATACAGTAAAACCTTATGCTACTGGCCTACCAATAATTCCTTGTAAAGGGTTTATTTGGGTCACTAACATACCAATGGTATATACACGCCCACAAAAATTGTTGTATTTAAATAGGGAAATGTTTGACGAATATGATCAAAGAAAAATAAAAGAACAAGATCTAGAGGCCCCCCAAAGATACGATCTTATCACTGAAATGACAGCTAATAATAATGAAATTACTGCTATTGTAGGGGGTACAAAAGCAGATAACTGGGCGTTTCAAGTCTCACGCGATGTAAAAAAAATAGTACAGGTTGTTGGGCCAGGCCGTATATTAGGACCATTCATGTCTTCTAGCCAGCCTGTACATGTCAAAGACTGGGAAAATCCTGAATTCCAAAAAAGAGTATGGGCAATGGAAGTTATTTTATGTGGAGATGATCCCATAGATTATGAAAAAATGTTTAAGAAAGCTTGTGAAATGGGATTAATATCTAAAGATGAGAGGTTATTAACTATCGAAGACGCAAGAGCTGTAGCAAATTCAGAAGAGTTAGAAGAATTGAATAAAACTCATAAAATAAGCGAAACTCATCGACTTGAGAAAGTTCCAAAGGAAATTCCACTAGGCCACAAAGAGGCACTTCTTGAGCATATGATCTCTGAGATTAAGCAAGCGCCGACACTAGAAAAAATTGATACAGAAAAACGTGCAGAATTAAAATAGAGCACCAAGTATACTGATAGATAATACAACGCTGGAAACCTAGGTAAGTGTTACCCAGGTTTCCTATAGGTTGAAGCCAGTTTTCTTCTAAGGCCGCATTAAAACAAGTGTCAATCGACTGCAATCCGAAACATCATGAATTTCCTAGGGCATTAGATGAGCTACTTGAATCACACAATTTACTAAGCGCATAAGTCATACCTAATGCAGCACCTCCAAATATACCCCACTTTATAATACGTGACACATTAGAATTACTATTAGTTCGTCTTGGATCGCTTTCTGTCTTTAAATAACCATGATCTATCTGTGCCGCTATAGTTTCAGTCACTGTTACTAAATATTTAAGGATATCTTGAGCTGTCGCGAGATCTTCCTTATTCCCGAAATCTTGAAAATTTTTCTGATAAATTAAATAAGAATCCGGTTTAATTGGTGAAAGTTTACCTTCTAAAAAATCATTCAATAATAGGGAAACAGTAGTTTCATCATCATAATCATTCTTAATTATTTTATTCAATAAGCCGCTATCCAATGGTTCAACCGGTAAATTCAATAAAATCAATTGCATATATTGTAGTAACATCACATGCTCATTAGGTGTTAAATCACCCTCTTTGCGCTCACTGGGGATCCCGAAAAACATATTATAATTTGATTCAAAGTAAGTTCTAATAGCAGTTTTTTGTTGATCGGATAAACTCATGTTAGCGCTCATTTTTATGGTGAATTGAGTTAGAGAATACAAAACAAAAATTAACGGAACATTAAGTAATCCAATTTTTTTTAAATATGCCCTTATAAAATCTATGATGGATTATTTATAAACAATATTATTCGTAAAACGAAGCAAATAACGAGGAATGGATAGGTGTGTTGGCAATTGCCTCTGGTCTCTACGTACTGTGAATAAATTGCAATATGTAGGTACCGGAGAGCAATCAACAACTAATATTAATCAAACGAAACTTTTTTTCCTTGCCAAAGTTCACGATCTCCCCACAACTGCAACTTCCATGCATTAAACTCAACAATATTTTTTGAGTTCATCATTAAGTTGACATCAGGACTAACATTTTTTAAATACCATTTAAATGTTTCCCTTGCTTCATCATCCTCAGGAGATACTTCAAACATTAGTTTATCGTAGCCGAATTTATCAATCAGGGCAAAAATGACATCGTCTCTCCAATTCTTAGCGTTTTTAATACCTTCAGTAATGCCTTCTGATTCCACCATCAGCATATACGCACCTGCATCAAAGAAACGCTCCCCTTCTTCTATCATGTGTTGAACTGTTTTAACCGCTTTTACATGCTTGGCATAATCCAGTTCTTTTGAACCGCCCCCTACTCCGCTCATAATTGTAATTTCTGGTTTGGCTTTAAGTCCCAGTTTTACAATTTTTTTTACTACTTCAATTTGATCTTTCAATTTAAAATCATCAGGATGTTCAAACATACCACTTGACACTTCAACTACGTCAAAACCTAATTCTTTTGTTTCATTCAAATATTTATCCACATTTTTGGGATCTTGAATGACTATTCTCTCAATAAAACCTCCGGTGTTAACATAAACATTGTGTTTATGTGCAATATCAGTAAACTCTTTTACAACTTTTGGCTCAAGTAATCCTTGTACTCCCCCAGCGAATTTAAAACCATCAATATAATATCCCCAAGTAGCAAGTAAGCTTTTGAATTGTTTTACGGTAAATGCTTCATAGTAAGCGCCACGAATTTCAATTAGACCGATCTTGCGTGGTTTAGGGGGTAGATTTTTTATATCAACAAAATTAAAACTTCTTTCTGAAAAATTATCCATAATTTCATCCTCTATTTATTCGCAATTCTCTAAAATGACTCTTTATTCCCTTAACTAATAAGTATAATTAGTCAGATTATAACAGCTTATCGGAAATCGATGCGCCAAGTTTTAATGTGAATTCTGCTATTAGTCCCGCATAATCATGCTGTGTGATTATTATTGATTTCAGAATCATAACTTCAGCATAATGAGACGTAGTTCCAACTGAATAGGTGTTTTCCATGCTTCATCTTAATTGGTATCCATTTTCCGAGTTAACAGCCCAACAACTTTATGGAATTCTCGCATTACGCGCAGACGTTTTTATAGTAGAACAACACTGCCCTTATCTTGATCCAGATGGTAAAGATCTTTTTGCCATGCATTTGTTAGGCATGGAATATGGGTCACTGGCAGCTTATCTACGTTTGTTCCCTCCTACTGAAATTGAAAATTACATTACCTTTGGCCGCGTCGTTACGGCCAGATCAGCACGCACCAAGGGATATGGGAAAAAATTAATACACGAATTATTAATTTATTGCGATAAAAACTACCCTGATATCCCTATTCAATGCTCAGCCCAGAATTACTTACAAAAATTCTATGAAAGATTTGGATTTAAAGCCTATGGAGAAAGCTACGATGAAGATGGCATTCCTCACATAGCAATGAAGAGAAGCTAATAACTAAAATGGCTATTCATAATAGCCCTACTATTAGGTAACAGAGGAGTCCATAAACGCTACCTATTTGTTCTTCTCTAGAAAAAGAGCTGTTGTGCCTATTCTTTTAAAATTTCAGTAAGATACCAAATTCTTTCTTCAGTAGTGTCGATGAATTGCTCCAGAATACTGGTCGTAGCAACATCTTTTTTCTCACTACAAATTTGATGAGCAGCACGCATACGGCTTACAAAATCGTTATTATCTTTCATTAGCGTACTAATCATTTTTTTAGGTTCCAAAACATCGTTATCGTCTTTAATACTTTGTAATTGTTTAATATGTCCTACTGAATGTATTGTTGTTTGACCGAGCTTACGCACCCTCTCAGCAAGAACATCGATCATTTCGAGAATTTGTCCGGCTTGTTCATCAAATAAACGGTGATAATCTCGAAAATGAGCACCAGATGTATGCCAATGAAAATTTTTGGCTTTAATATACAAAGCAAAAGCGTCTGCTACTAAAGGATTAATTGCTTGTGCAATATCCTGGCAATCCGATGTTTTTAGATTATTATGAACAGCTAAATGATGCGATATAACTTTTTTCATTTTTGACTCCTTGTTTTAGCAAATTCCATTTTAATGAATTCAATTACCTAACTAATTGTAGTTTATATTTTCCAACCTATCATGGAACAAACATTTTAGTTAACCCAGAAAAATTGCGTTAACTAACTCTTTCAAAAGCATGCTTCTTAAATCATCGAGACAAGCTAATTGTTTATAAGCCTGTTCTTTTTGTCCTAAGTCAATTAGTTGAATTATTTCAGAACCTAATTCATGCTGTTTTTGATGCATATCATAAATTATTTTAAGTTTCTTATTATCCTGAAATTGTTGCTGGTTCTTAAGCAACCAACGCTCTATTGGGCAAGCTTGAGATGCTAACTTAGGCTTCGGGTATTGATAATTTTGTATATAAAATCCAATCGATTGTAAGATAAGGTAATGCTTTATCGCAGCGCCAACCAACTCTTTTAAAATTTTTCTCGAAAACCTATTTTCTCCCCATTCTGAACCAAGTCTCCAAGTTTTTAGCCATGGAATAAGCTCTGCTGCAGACATAGGTCTGGCAATAGCATAACCCTGAACCAGAGTACAACCCAGCAGATGCAGTAATTTTCCATGAGCTATCGTTTCCACGCCTTCCGCTACCAATACACGCCCTACTACCTTACAAAACTCTATCATCACTTTTAGAATGGCCAGGTCTTTAGGTTTATCTAAAATATTGCTTACAAAGCTTTGATCAATTTTCACCTCATGAGTATTAAATTCTTTTAGGAAATTTAAAGAAGAATAACCTGTTCCAAAATCATCCAAAGAAAAATAAACTTCTTTGTCTTTGCATTCTTGGATTATCTGAGACACCAAACTTAAATCCTCGATGGCTTCTGTTTCAATAATTTCAAGTTTAATCAAATTAGCTGGTACCTTAGGGTACTTTTCTAAAATATTAAACAATTTTTTAACGAAATCAGGATATTGCAACTGGTAAGCACCAACATTGATGCTAATGGGTATTGAGATTTTGAGCTCAAGTAGTTTTTCAATCTGGTGCAAAACTTGATGAAGTGCCCACTCTCCTAATTGCAATGAGAGGGGATGATTATCCAGATCATCCAAAAATTGTTTTGGAAGTAAAAGCCCTTTATCCGGATGTCGCCAACGGAGCAAGGCCTCCAGACTCACTGCTTTTCTAGTTTTTAAATCCACTATGGGTTGGTAGTGCATTTCCAGTTCATTTAACTGGATTGCTTTTCGCACTGATTCAAGACGTTTATTGAATTCGATAATTTGTTCTTCAACTCGTGGATCAAAAAATTTAAAAATATTAACGCCATTATTTTGAGCCTGACGACGAGCGATTTCAGATTGTTGCAATAAATCTTCAGCACTGAAAGCAGTGTTTTTATAATATACCGTTAATCCAATAATGGTTTGCAGGATAAACGTTTGATTATGAATATGATAAGGACTGGAGAGTTTCTCTATCATTTGCTTTGCCACTGAAACCATGAACTCAAGTTTATTTTGAGTGAAATAAACAACAATGAACTCACTAAAACCAATGCGTGCGATGAACATTTTTTTAGGTGATGACCGTTCAATGCGAGCGACCGCTTCTAAAATAATTTCATCTCGTGTATCTGGGGAATAATCTAATAGAGAATTCATGGTTTTTGCATCAAATATTCGAATATTAAAAACAATGAGATCCTTTTTTTCATCGGACAAACTACTGATAAGCCTTTGCAATCTTTGAATAAGTAAAAATTTATTGGTAACCCAGTTAGATAATCATAATATTTAAACCGCTCAATTTGCTGCTCTTGTTTTTTTATCACAGTAAGGTCGTGGTAAAAACCAATATAATTCATTACTTCCCCATCAGCATTTTTCACAGCAGAAATAGATAAAAATACTGGGAATCGCTTTTTGCTTTTCTTTTTATCCCAAATCTCTCCATGCCAATGCCCCTTTTCAAGCAAGACTGACCATAAATCTTTATAGAATTGCACATCTTGTTCACCTGAATGGAGCATCTTGGGATTTTTGCCTACTACCTCTTTTTCCTTAAACCCTGTCATTTTCAAAAAAGCTTTGTTAACTTCGATGATGGTACCTTTGGGATCAGTGATAATAATACCTTCAAAAGCAGAACTAACTCCCTGGGTTGAAACTTTTAAAAGCCTTTCCTTTAATTTAATCTCTGTAATATCAATAAGGGAAATAACCCACACCAAACGATTTTCCCAAGTTCCTTTTTTAATCGTCATATGGATCGTTAAAACTTCATCATTAGCTTTTAAAACTTCAATTTCCTGAGTCACATTTGCTGCTAATGGAGATGAAAAATTAGTCCCAATCAATTCAGAACGGTTGGTATTGAACAATTGAACAGCATAATCATTAGCATAAAGAATTTGACCTTCTTGATTGACTACCAATACACCCAAAGCTACAGCCTCAATTACTTGTTGCCATATATCTTTTTTAGAGTCTCTGGAGTATTGAGATTCCTCAAACATAGCAGTACCTAACTTATTTCCAATATATCTAAGACTTTTTGTATATTGGATAAATCTCCCAAAACTCGTCGTTCAGGCAAAGGTTTTTTTCTAATTAGCAGGGGGGTCGCCAGAATTTTTTCTTCAGATATTAGATCCTTGTGTTTACGCACATCCACCACCTCTATATCACACAAGCCTATAAGCTTTGGGTGAGAACAAATTGTCTCAAGATTAATAATTGCTCGTTTTGAAATAGAGCTATTACCAATAACAAATAGCTTTAGTCTTATATGATTCATTCCTTTCCTTTATTCGTCCAAGAATAAGTCCACATCTCCACATTTGAATGTTTCTGTTAAATTATAGGACATTTTGGGGGAATAGTAGAATCTGTTACATGAACTTCACATTCTATAGAATGTTGATTAAAAAATATTTCGTGATTTATTAATAACCGAGTTTGACGCGAATTTCTCATAATCATATAATCCAAAAAAATAAACTTCATGACTAATAATATGACAAAAAAGATTGTTTATTTAAAAAATGATCCTACCAAGACACTCTACTACAAAGACAGTGTGCCACGTGGCATAAAAACCGTTGAACCTGATGCTGGAATGATGTTAAAAATTTTAGCGCAAAAATTAGAACTGCTCGAAGCAACCGATACGGATTGGCTCTGTTGCGTTATCAGTTTGGAGCTTCCAGAAAACCCGGTTTTTTATCCTACTTCCGAAGGGATCACTGCTCTTTATGAAAAAAGTAATTTAACGCAATGGCTTGCAAAAAAGAGTGGAGATCCCTGTGGGCTTAATTCAAAAGCGACTATAGCCAAGTATGTTACTCCCACTCCTTTACAATTACTGGATTTTGTTATTAAAGCATCCAAGATTCCTGAAGATATATTTGTTGAGCACTACAAACCCATTAAAAAATCTGCCTCAGAAGAACATTTACTTGATAGTCATAGCAATGCTTCCCAAACAGAAATAAACAACTCATCGGATTCAGAGAAAACTTCTTATCGTCTCCTCTGTTTATGTAGCATCTTTGGTTGCAATACTAAGCGAAGAAAATCTCAAGAAGTAGAGAAATTAACAATCTCGAATAATATATTATCTGGTCATTAAAGATATTAGGGAAGTATGTTGAGAGGGGGTTAACTTTATTTACCATCCTCCTTCGTAAGGTCGATGCTTTTTCATCTGGCTCGCGTTCTCCCCACGATGATAATGAAGCTTTTTTACCTTCTCTTTCTTTGTATGATCCCAAAAAGAGTGGTAATCAATTGCAAAAAAGCGATGTAGTTTGCCATTTTCCTGTTGTTTATAAAAATTTAAGCCGCCACCTCCACATCTGGAGTAAAAAAGAAAAGCTACACGATAATTTCCCTTGCGACACATAGCATAGGTTGCCAAGGAAGCCGCTAGGAATGCACCTCCGTAATACTTTAATCCTAATTTTTCACTTTTTTCGTTCATTGTTCTATCGGCATCACGTAATAAAGAACTATTATATTAATGCCGATTTAAATGGCAATCTGTTTTTACATAATCCAATTATTGAAAATAAAAATTAATCAATGAGTATTATTTCTCTCTGCACATGACAAAAAAATTTGTCATGTGCAGAGATTATTTCTATATCTAAGTTATTTAGATATCATTACATTAAAGATCCTTTGTTGTAGTTCGAATAAAATATGGTCCTGCTTAATAAAAAAAGAGCTCAACAATTCTCTATCTTAATCATCTTATTAATAGGAATATCAAAAATCATGGCTTTAGAAATTATTACCATAGAAAAAGCTGAAAACCGTCAAATGTTAAAGAAGCCAGCAAAGAATATTAAATTTCCTTTAAATCAAAAGGATAAAGAATTAATCGAAGCAATGAAAGAAAAACTCTATGCCTTGGGAGGAGTTGGTTTGGCTGCTCCACAAGTCAATTCTGAGAAACAAATTATTGCAATTTATATACCTGAAGAAGCCCAGCTTATACGTGATAACGCAAAAATCTATCCAATGCACATTCTGATAAACCCAAGTTATGAGCCTTTATCAGGTGCCAAGATAGTAAATGACTTTGAAGGTTGTTATTCTGTTTCCAATAAAGCCGGAAAAGTTCCAAGATACGACAGTATTCAACTTAAATACTATGATGAAGAAGGACAATATCATCAACAAATTGAGTATGGCTTTTACGCGCGTGTTTTACAACATGAAATTGATCATTTGAACGGTATATTAATTATTGATCGCTTAACTCCAGACTGTGTACAAGGAACGATAGAAGAAATGATGAGCATCCGACGTACAGAATTATCAAAAGATAAAAGAAAGCTTTTTGATCACATCATGGCTAAAAAACTTAATAAATAGGGTGATCGGACCTAATGATAGACAGCTCTTGGCAATTTTTTTGCTTCTTCAACCCACGTCACTACTTGCGATAGACCAGGTATATGTTGTACTAAATGGCATTTTTCATTTTTTTCTTTTAATGAACTATATAGTTGTTCGGGGTTACAATGTGCTAACCCCGGAATTGAGTCAATCCCAGCTTGTTCCAGAAGCTCGGCATATTCTTCGTTGATGCCGTTAACTCGTGCTAAATCGGCCTGAGAAGTCCATTTTAAAATTAATTTGTGGCTGATGCCTGTTTGCTCGGCAATTCTAAAACGTCCTCGGCGACTACTGCAGACACGTAATAAATCGTCCTGACTCACAATACCTACTCGCCTTAACATTTCAGCATATTTTGGACCAACGCCCTCCAATTCCGTTAACTTATACATTTCTAGTTCCGAATATTATTATGATATATAAAATTATAGGACATTATGCTCATAATTTTACCTTTCAAGCGGACCTTTCAAGTAAAAGGATAGTACTACGAGAATACCAATCTTACTAAAATAGAAAAAACAGTTGAGACCGTAGCGCGCAAGAAAATAACGTTGAAGATACTTTTTGAATTTTTCGAAAAAAAGTACTAGCCACTACGGTGAGTAACAAAAGTCCAAAAGGCTAGTAGATTCCGCGTCATTAGCTTGTGCAGTAGTTTTAACTGCTTTTTCTAAGATAATTAATTTGGCAAAGCGAGGCAGTTTAATTATGATGTCTTCTGAGTCAAACCCTAACGACTCTTTTATTAATGTGATTAAAACTAAAAACTGAATCACTTTTTGAGGTGTAAAATGAGCTCATGCATCAAGCAAAATATCCTTAAGATAACATTTTTATTTTTAGGCTTATTCCTTATTAGTACCTCCAGCAGTGCCTGGTATAGTGCGGGAATCGCTATTGGCTTTACGGGAGGAAATGTTCATTATCATGGGGATGGAATATATCCACCATGGAACAACGGATATTATTACTATGGCGGAAGAAATATCATTGTTCCCAATGTGATTGTACCGAATGTAGTCATCAATGTCCCAGTTCAAAGAGTCTACGTACCAGTATGCGAAGAAATGGAAGTATGTGAT
The DNA here is from genome assembly GCF_000770585.1 of Legionella norrlandica. Lineage (GTDB taxonomy): Bacteria > Pseudomonadota > Gammaproteobacteria > Legionellales > Legionellaceae > Legionella > Legionella norrlandica. The sequence goes on from NZ_JNCF01000022.1 coordinate 9,936, forward strand.
CCTTATGGACAATGCTGGATAGAGCAATTTTGTAGATAAATCAACCAATAAGCAGATACTTTAAGTATTTGTTAAATAGTAACGCATCTTAATTTTTATAAGGATAGAAAATGACAGAAACTGTTGGTTATGCAGCGCATAAAGCTGGAGCTCCTCTACAGCGTTTCGTTTTTGAGCGCCGTTCAGTTGGCGAAGAAGATATTGCTATTGAAATATTATTTTGTGGCATTTGTCATTCAGATCTACATCAAGTAAACAACGACTGGCAGGGTTCTTTTTATCCCATGGTCCCAGGACATGAAATAATTGGACGAGTAAAAGAAGTAGGATCTAAGGTCCGGCGGTTCTCTATAGGGGATTTAGTAGGTGTTGGTTGTATGGTAGATTCTTGCCGAGAATGCATTCACTGCCAACACAGTGAAGAGCAATTTTGCGAGCCAGGTAACACCTACACGTACAACAGCCCAGATAAGTATTTAGGGGGGATGACCTATGGCGGATATTCCAAATATATCGTAGTCTCTGAAGATTTTGTATTAAAAATTGATGAATCCTTAGACCCCGCAGCAGCCGCTCCTTTGTTGTGTGCTGGAATAACCACCTATTCTCCCTTAAAGCGAGCTAAAGTGGGAAAAATGAGTAAAGTAGGAATCGTAGGCTTGGGTGGCTTAGGGCATATGGCTGTTAAGTTAGCCCGTGCCATGGGGGCTTTTGTTACTGTTTTTACGACTTCAGAAAACAAAATACAAGCTGGGAAAGACTTAGGGGCTAACAATGTAGTATTGTCCACTGATAAGGACGCAATGCAGTCTCTTGCTAATCAGTATGATTTTATTCTTGATACTGTTTCAGCCAAACATGATATCAGCCAATATCTAGATCTGCTTAAAGTAGACGGGCAACTTACTCAGGTTGGGCTACCCTCTGAGCCCCTGGAAATTTCTATGTTTCCAATGATCATAAAACGATTAAGTGTCAACGGTTCTTTAATTGGTGGGATTAAAGAAACACAAGAGGTTTTAGATTTTTGTGCCTCTCATCAGATTACTTCAGATATCGAATTAATAAAAATCGATGAAGTAAATGAAGCCTATCAACGATTGTTGAAAGGTGATGTAAAGTATCGCTTTGTTATTGATATGTCCTCATTAAAATAACATGAGTTCGATAGATAGCCTGGGTGGTTGCATGAGACATCCAGGCTAATCTTATTAGAACTTGTCTATCCCATTAAACGTTAAGGACGTTTAATCAATTCAAAGAATCACTGGTTTTAGGAAAAATTTTAATTCTAACTATGGAAGAATCCTGTATTTTCTCAATTAATGCATCAAATTCAACAAATTGAATAATTTCACCTTCTTGGGGTAGTTTGCCATAACGAGTAATGATAAGCCCATACAGTGTATTGAGTTCTTCTTCATCCGGAGATAAAGTAATGTCTGTGTCAAGAGCCCTTTCTAATGAATAGAGCGAGCAATCTCCCTTTGCAGTGATAGTGCCATCTGCGTTCTTTATCCAATCTTCATGGGTTTTGTGGAATTCATCTTTAATACGCCCAATCAGTATATGCAGCAAATTATCCAGAGTTACAAATCCAAGCAAGCTGGATTTGTATTTATAGACTAAGGCAAAATGAGGCATACCAGCTCGAAATTTACGAAGCAAATCCATAGCCGGTAATTTATGGCTTACTTTTAGGACGGGGCGCACATAAGCAGTTAAAGTGCTTATTTCTTTTTCGAGGAACAAATCAGCAAATAAATCTTTAACATGGATAACACCTATCATTTCTTTTATTTTTGAATCATAGACTGGGTAGCGGCTATAACGATATTTTAAAATTTTTTCTTTAACCATCTCAAATGGTTCGTTAATGTCTATAGCGATCATTTCATCGGCAGGCCGCATGACCTCAGTGACATTTAATTCAGCCAAGTCCAGGGTGTGTTCAAGAATTTCACGTTCGTCTTCTTTTAATTCCGATTGAAGATGTTGTCCACTTAAAATTAATTTAAGCTCTTCACTTGAATAAAAACCTTCGTATTCATTGGTTATATCTAATCCAGCTAATTTGAGAAATAAATTGGAACAGGTATTAAGTAACCAAATTACGGGATACATGAACCAATAAAATCCATATAACGGTACTGCAGTCCATATTGAAATAAATTCAGCTTGTCGAATAGCTAGAGATTTTGGCATTAATTCGCCTATAACGATATGAAGAAATGAAATAAGGAAAAATGCCACAAAAAAAGAGGATATAGTAACTAAATGAGCTGAGGAAACCCCTAAAATGACAAACAATGGTTGTAGCAATTGGGCAAAAGCAGGTTCTCCAATCCACCCCAAACCTAATGAAGCAAGAGTAATTCCCAACTGACACGCTGATAAATAAGCATCCAGGTTTCGGTGAACTTGCTCGAGAATGCGTCCTCTCAACCCATAACTTTCTTTTATTGCCTGGATTCTCGTGGTTCTGAGTTTAACCATACCAAATTCTGCCGATACAAAAAATGCATTAAGCAATACCAACAGGAATGCTATAAAAATTAACAGAATGTTATACATTGAGAAATTCCATTTTTTATTAACTATCTATCGAGTTTGTTACAAATAGGATAACTCAGTCTTAGCGTGTTTAAAATGATCGAAATAGAACTGAGGTTTCTATATCTCGGTTCCATATCACTATTGACAGATCAGAACGCAATTTGTTATTTTAATTGATTAAGAGATAAAATTAATTCAACTTGATAATATTATGAATCATCCTAATATCAAAACATGCAACGAATATCTTTCAGATTCTTTTGTAACTGTTTTGCAATGCGATGATTTTTTGCCAATAGATAACTTTTCAATCATTATTATCTTGCCCTCTTTACCCTAGAGCGGTCAGTTATTGCGAATTCTCTGCCTCTCTAGGGAGGCTGCAACGAGTTAGCTTAAACTGATTTCAACTGGAGGGTATTATGAGTGAAATGATTTTTTCCCCAAAGAACAATTATGTCTCTTTGATGATGTGGGTATTCCCATTATCTTTTTTCACTTTTCAATTTCTAGTGCGTCTATGGCCTGGGTTAACAATGCAAGAAATCATGGCGCAATTTTCAATTGATGCAGCAAGTTTTGGTCTCATAGCAGCATTCTACTATTATGGTTATGCTGGAATGCAAATCCCCGTAGCCTTATTACTTGAAAAATTTGGAGCTAGAGTAATTGTATGTGTCTTTGCGATTCTATGTGGATTTGGGACTTTACTTTTTATCTCTACCAATAATTTTTATTGGGCTTTATTGGGTAGATTTTTGATTGGCGTAGGTTCTGCGGTCGGTTTTCTGAGCGTCTCTAAAGTAGTATCCGAGTGGTTTAGTAGTTCTCAATACTCCAAGATGATAGGATTTTCCTTTAGCGTAGGTTTATTGGAGCAATCTACGGAGGAAAACCACTTGCTCACTTAATACAAAATTTTGACGGGAAACAGGTTGGTCTGGTCTTGGCAATTCTCTCCATCGTGCTGGGATTTTGCACATTTTTGATTTTGCGCTCGCCAAAAAATAATTCAAAGATAGAAAGAAAAACGATGAATTTATCCCACTGTTCCTTTTTACTTTCATCATGGATAATTTGGGCTCTAGCCCTTGCCAATTTATTAATGGTTGGAGCATTAGAAGGGTTTGCAGACGTTTGGGGAGTACCCTACTTAATAACTAAATATGGATTCAGCAAAACGGATGCCGCCTTTCTCATATCTTTTATTTTTATAGGAATGATATTTGGCGGTCCTATCCTTGCTTTTCTTGCCAAAAAATTGGGTAACTACTTCGTAATTGCAGCTTGTGGAACTGGTTTGTCTTTTTCATTTATCGTTCTTTTCTCTACCACAACAGCAAATTGGTGGCAATTAAGTACCCTCTTCTTTGTAATTGGTCTAATGTGTTGCTATCAAGTTGTTGTGTTCGCAGCAGGCGCTACTTTAGTACCATATCAGTCTTTAGGCGTCACTGTCGCTTTCTTAAACTGCATCAATATGTTAGGCGGTTCTTTCTTCCATACCTTAATTGGTAAATTAATGGATATCAGCTGGAATGGCAAAATAAATAGTAATGGGCTTAAATTATACGAAATAGATTCATTTCAATGGGCTTTATCCCTAATACCATTCTGTGCTTTATGTGGTACTTTGCTCATTCTATTGATTCACGTCAAAATAAAAGGCCGCAGCAGGGTCTTTTGGAGCTCTATTTAAAGCTCCATCCTATCAAAACTATGGAAAAGCAATAAAAAATCGCCTAAATTAGCGACTTGAATTTTTTGCTTTATCCTGTATTGAGGTCAAAAATTGAAGCCTCGTTATTGCGAACGTATAGCAACCTATTCCTAGCGCAAATCAGCTCTGGATTTACTTCATTCGCAATGACGTCGTTTAAAATTTTTGCCTCATACAAAACCATTTTAACTCATAGAAGTCTATTTCTTATGGAACTACCAAATAATTTTTCTACTATCTACGTAACAAAACCAGAATTTATAGAAGAACTTTCTGAGGAGTTAGGAGAGATATCCAAGATAATAAACTCTTTAATTTTTTCTCCACATCAAAAACTTGATGTTTGCTTTGCTTTAGATGTTTGGCTTGAACCAAAAATCACACACTTTCAATCCATTTCAGAAGCAGCCAAAATACTCAGAGGAGCCGGAAAATTCTGGTATCTACATCCTGTTACCGAAATTCGCAGATCTCGATTAATTGAGGAGCAACTACGCCAATGCCCATCATTACTATCCTCTTTTCCCGTTACCACAGAGATACCACCCATAGGAGTCTTTAGTCTTCTTGATCGCAATACATTACTCTTTAGCACTAAACGATTAAAAAAATGGCCAGATGGAAATTGTTATTTTATCGAGGACAAAGTTAATCCCCCAAATCGTGCTTATCTAAAATTATGGGAAGCCTTATTTCTATTAAATCAATATCCTCAACCTGGTGAAACAGTTTTAGACCTGGGGGCATCCCCAGGCGGATGGACTTACGTGATGCAATCACTGGGAGCCCAAGTTACTTCCGTGGATAAAGCTGAACTGGATGCCAAGATCATGGCACTTCCACGAGTCACCTTTTTAAAACAAAGTGCCTTTGCCTTAGATCCTGAATTATTAACCAATACCTATGATTGGGTTCTGTCGGACGTCGCCTGCTATCCTGATCGAGCCTATGCCCTTATCAAAAAATGGATAGCCTCGCAAAAGGCAAAACATTTGATTTTTACAATCAAACTACAGGGAAAAACTGATTTAAATACAATAAAGCAATTTCAGTCAATACCCAACTCAAGAGTTCTGAATCTCTTTTATAATAAACACGAAGCAACATTTTTTTATTCTGTATAAACCGGCTACTTCTATTATTTAAGATCTAGAGAAATCAAATGAGAATACATTAGCAATATTAGGTTGCTTCAGGCTAATGCCAACAACCTATCTATACCCAAAGCAACGCCACTGCATGGTGGTAACCCATGCTCTAAGGCTTCTAAAAGATATTTATCAGCTTCCATCTCTGCCAGTCCTTTTTGTTTCCTATATTGCTGATCCATAATAAAACGCTTTTTTTGCGCCTTAGCATTGGTCAATTCATGGAATCCATTTGCTAACTCAATTCCCTGATAATACACCTCAAAACGCTCAGCCACGCCATTTTTTACTTGTGCCAAAGCAGCCTGTGAAGGAGGGAAATTATAAACGGCAACCGGCATAGGATCCTGCGCTAAGAACGGCTCCACAATATGGCTCATTAATAAAAACAAATATTGATCAATATCTTGTTCCTGAGGGGATAATACCTTATCCAAATTATGTTGTAACAAAATTTTATTTAATTGCTCTATAGAAGCTATAGAAGGATCAATCTCGCAAGCTTCTATAAAAACTTGTTGATAGGTTTTTCTGATCATGGGCTTTGATTGCAAAATGGTTTGTAATAGTAAATCCACCTCATCCATCAAAGCATGGTGATCTATATTGATTTGATACCATTCCAGCAAAGTAAATTCAGGATTGTGCCAACGCCCTAATTCGTCATCGCGAAAAACACGCGCCAATTGAAAAATGGGGCCACTACCAGCGGCCAATAGCCGTTTCATATGATACTCAGGAGACGTTTGCAGATAATAAATTTCATCCCTAAAAATAGCTCTAATATTACTAAGATACACATCGGTAATTCCATACCTCCCCATAACAGGAGTCTCAACTTCTAAATATTGACGATCTGTAAAAAATTGACGGATTTTAGCTATTAACTCGGCACGCAAACGCAATAACGGAATGGACGCAGACGGTAACCACGGCATATCAGACATAATCAATAAAATATTCCCAGCTCTAAACGAGCAGCTTCACTCATTCTGTCCTGGGACCAAGGAGGCTCCCACACTAACTCAACAGTACAATCACTAACCCCTTCTACTTTTAAAACTGCCTGCTCCACTGTACCTGGAAAAGTTTGGGCAACAGGACACCCAGGAGTTGTCAAAGTCATCTGAATATGAACAAGGCCCTCATCATTAATTGCAATATCATAAATCAAACCGAGATCATAGATATTTACAGGAATCTCAGGATCATAAACCTCTCTAAGGGCTGCAATAACACATTCTTTTATTGATTCATTACTCTGTTTCTTCTTAAAGCCAAACATGAGGTGCCTCTCATAAATCTACTTGTCTGTTATGAACAAGAAATTTCGTTATCTCAAACCACTTGTATTTTCAACCTAGAATATCGTAGTCTATCAACAAAATTATTCAGTCTTCACTATATCCGTTTCTTTATTTAGTGCTGCTTCTAAAGTGTGCCATGCTAAAGTGGCGCATTTAACCCGTGCTGGAAATGCTTTAACTCCAGCAAGAACAGTTAATTTATCCATAGAGGTCAAATAATCATCTGTATCCTGAGTCAACATCCTATGAACACGATGAAACAATTCATGAGCATCCTCAACTGATTTGCCTTTTAAGGCGTCAGTCATCAATGATGCGGAGGCTTGGGAGATGGCACATCCACACCCTACAAAGCTTAAATCATGAATCAAATTATTTTGCACTTTGATATAAACAGTTAATTTATCGCCGCATAAGGGATTAAATCCTTTTGCCTGAGTAGTAGCATCCTCCATCACATGGTGATTACGAGGATTGCGATTATGATCAATGATGATTTCCTGATAAAGCTCTCGTAACTCCATACTCATGCAAATACCTCTTTCACTCGTTGTAGAGCCTCCATGCAGTAATCAATTTCTTTGAATGTGTTATAAATAGCTAATGAAATGCGAGAAGTCGCTGCAACCCCATAAAAATCCATTAAAGGCATAGTGCAATGGTGCCCACTTCGTATTGCTATTCCTTCGCTATCAAGAATTGTTCCAATATCATGAGCATGAATTTTTCCATGAACAAAAGATATGATAGGTACTTTATTAGCAGCCGTACCAATAATGTTGTAACCTTTCACTGACTGGATTGCCTTCGTCGCATAATTTAGCAATTGCGCTTCGTATTCCGAAATGGCCTCTAAATCTAAAGACCAAAGGTAGTCAATCGCAGCGGCCAAACCAATTGCCCCAGCAATATTGGGAGTGCCTGCTTCAAATTTTTGAGGAAGTGCTGCGTATTCTGTCGCATCAAAGCTCACGGAGTGAATCATTTCTCCTCCACCTTGATAAGGCATCATACTATTTAATAATTCTTCTCTCCCCCATAAAACACCTATTCCAGTAGGGCCATACATCTTGTGGCCAGAAAATGCGTAAAAGTCGCAACCCAAATCTTGAACATCAACTAGCAAATGAGCTGTCGCCTGAGCACCATCTACTAATACTTTAGCTCCTACTTCATGGGCCATCTCTATCATTTTTTTAACTGGATTGATGGTTCCCAGGGAATTTGAAGCATAATTAATCGCAACCATTTTAGTATTTTCATTTAATTTTTTTTCAAATTCCTCTAATAGTATTTCACCACTAATAGAAATAGGAGCGATCTGTAATTTACATCCCATTTTCTTACAAACCATTTGCCAAGGAACAATATTAGAATGATGCTCCATATGAGTTATTAAAATCTCTTCATCAGGTAAGATACGAGGAGCAATAAGACTCTGAGCAACTAAATTTATTGCTTCCGTAGTGCCACGTACAAAAATACATTCTCTGGGTGAATGCGCATTAATAAATCTCTTGACCTTTGCCCTAGCCTCTTCATACATCTCTGTTGCTCTGACACTTAAAGTATGAACTCCGCGATGTACATTAGAATTATCATGCTCATAAAATTGCGTCATGGCATCAATTACAGATCTGGGTTTTTGTGTTGTGGCAGCGTTATCAAAATAGACCAAATCATACTCATTAACTTTCTGATCCAAGATAGGAAAATCTTTTCGAATTTTATTAATATCCAAGGATGTCATCAATGAAGCATTAGTACTCATCTGCATACCCCAACTGTTGAGTTAATAAATTAGCCATCCAATCAGCTAACTCACGATTTGGAATAAGGCACAAATTATCATTGGCAAACGCTTGAATCAAATAATGAGAAGCTTCATCACGACTAATTCCACGTGTCGCTAAATAAAATATTGCTTCTTCGTCCAATTGTCCAACGGTCGCCCCATGTGAACATAATACATCGTCAGCAAAAATCTCTAATTGCGGTTTAGTATCCACTTCGGCGTTAGCTGAAAGAAGCAAGTTTTTGTTTTGTTGCTTGGCATCGGTATGTTGTGCATTCTTGGCTACAATGACCTTACCATTAAATACCGCCCGAGAATGGTCTTTTAGGATACCTTTATAATCTTGATCACTTCGGCAATTAGGTACCAAATGGTGTACCATTGTATGATGATCAACATGCTGCCCTTCTCCTGGAGCATAAATACCATTCATAAGGCATTGTGCGTGTTCCTCCTGCATATAGACACTGATGTCGCTACGCACCAATTTACCCCCTAAACTTAAAGAATGACTGGAAAATTGGCTATAGGCGGATTGCTTAACAGCTACATGCCCCAGATGGTAAGCAGCCTTGCTTTCTCTTTGAATTTTATAATGATTAAATTTCGCACCTTCTCCCAGAAAAATTTCGGTAACATTATTGGTAAAATAGCAACTGTCCTTCTCACCATGATACTCTTCAATAAGGGTCATCTGAGATGCTTTTTCTGCGAGAATCAAATGTCTTAAGTAAACAGCCTGGTTCGTTTGGTTTTGAGCATGGGTTAGAACAATCGGCTCTTCCATGCCAACATCAGCAGGAATATATATAAATACACCACACTGAATCAGCGCTGTATTCAAATAATGGAACCCATGTGTTTGTTCTAAAATCTTTCCCAGATAAGGCTTTACCAAATCAGCATAATCACTTAATGCTGAAGATAAAGGCAGAACCAATACTCCTTTGGGCAAGCAGGTTATCCATTCCTCATCTCCTAAAATAGAACCATTTTGTATTAAAAGACGTTTTTTTACTGGTGCATCATTTAATATCGTCTCAACACCCAAATTCACCGGAGAATCATATTGCTTAAAATGGCATTGGAGCAAAGGATCAACAAGAGTATATTTCCATTCCTCATCGTATCGAGTAGGGAAACCTTGGCGTTTCAAGTCAGTTAATGCCTGAGACTGCATTTGTGCAAGCCAAGGTATTGACGATAGCCCAGATTTGGCTTGCTGTTGATAATAATCCAAAATTTCGTTCATAACTGCTCCGCTTCTTCAAGCCAGCTATAACCTTTCTGCTCCAATTCAAGTGCTAAGGATTTATCTCCCGATGTGATAATACGGCCATTCGCTAATACATGAATAAAATCTGGCTCAATATAATCAAGTAATCGCTGATAATGGGTAACCAAAATAATAGAACGTTCTGAGGAACGCATGGAATTCACTCCTTGAGAAATAATTCTTAAGGCATCAATATCCAAGCCAGAATCTGTTTCATCAAGAATAGCCAGTCTGGGGTCTAAAGCCGTCATTTGCAATATTTCATTACGTTTTTTTTCGCCGCCTGAAAACCCTTCATTAATACTTCGGTATAAAAAACTTTCATCCATATCCAACAGTTGACATTTCTCTCGAATAAAACTTAAGAATTCTATGGCATCTAAAGTGTTCCTGCCCTGTCCCTTACGAACCGCATTCACTGAAGCTTTAAGAAAATTAATATTGGTTACACCAGGAATTTCTACTGGATATTGAAAAGACATAAAAATACCTGCTCGTGCTCTTTCTTCTGGAGACATAACCAACAAGTCCTGTCCTAAATAAGAAATTTCACCACAGGTTACTTCATAGGAGGGATGCCCAGCCAAAACTTTAGACAGGGTACTTTTTCCAGATCCATTAGGTCCCATAATAGCATGGATCTCACCTGGCTTAACCTCAAGATTAATACCTTTTAAAATAGATTGTGCATTAATCGCTACATTCAGTTCTTTAATTCTTAGCATATTAACCTACCGCCCCTTCTAAGCTTATACCTAACAATTTAGTGGCCTCCACTGCAAATTCCATAGGTAATTCTTTTAAAACCTGTTTACAAAATCCATTAACAATCATAGAAACGGCATCTTCGGTATCGATACCGCGCTGCTGGCAATAAAACAATTGCTCTTCACTAATTTTTGACGTGGTTGCTTCATGCTCTACTTGTGCTGTTGGATTTTTAACTTCAATGTAAGGAAAAGTATGCGCTGAACATTGGCTACCCATTAGCATGGAATCACACTGAGTATAGTTACGCGCATTAGTCGCTGTCGGTGTAATGCGAACCAAGCCACGATAAGCATTATGTGAACGTCCTGCACTGATTCCTTTTGAGATAATAGTAGAGCGAGTATTTTTCCCCAAATGGATCATTTTAGTACCAGTGTCGGCTTGTTGGAAATTATTAGTTAACGCAACAGAGTAAAATTCTCCAACAGAATCATCGCCCTGCAAAATAACACTAGGATACTTCCAGGTAATTGCAGAACCCGTTTCAATCTGTGTCCAAGAAATCTTAGATCGCTTACCACGACAAGCCCCACGCTTGGTTACAAAATTATAAATACCTCCCTTACCCTCTTTATCGCCAGGGTACCAGTTTTGTACCGTTGAATATTTAATTTGCGCTCCATCTAAAGCCACTAATTCAACCACAGCAGCATGTAATTGATTTTCATCACGCATAGGTGCAGTGCATCCCTCCAAATAGGATACATAGCTGTCAACATCAGCAATAATAAGCGTGCGCTCAAATTGACCAGTAGATGCCGCATTAATACGAAAATAAGTAGATAACTCCATAGGGCATCTTACACCCTTGGGGACATAAACAAACGATCCATCACTAAATACAGCAGAGTTCAACGCAGCATAGAAATTATCTCTATAAGGAACCACTGATCCCAAGTACTCCCTAATCAAATCAGGATATTCGCGTACTGCTTCTGAAAATGAACAAAAAATTACCCCTTTTTCTGCTAATTTCGCTTTAAAGGTTGTTGCTACAGAAACGCTGTCAAATACAGCATCAACCGCGACACCAGCCAACATTTCCTGCTCTCTTAGGGGGATACCCAATTTCTCATAGGTCTTAAGTAACTCTGGATCCACCTCAGCCAAGCTTTTGGGTGCATTCTTCTTACTTTTAGGGGCTGAGTAATAGGAAATAGATTGGTAATCTATAGGAGGATAGTGCACACTAGACCACGCCGGATGAGGCATAGTAAGCCAGTGTCTGAATGCTTTTAATCGCCACTCGAGTAAAAATTCGGGTTCTCCTTTCACTGCTGACAAACGGCGAATCACCTCCTCATTCAACCCAGGAGGAAAAGTTTCTACTTCTATGTCAGTTACAAAACCATGTTGATATTCTCTATCGAGCAGAGAATTTAATTGCTCACTGCTTTTAGCCACGACTTACCCCACTTGCTAATTCTCGAACTCGCTCAACATCCTTGATTGGAAGAGTTGGTTTTGCCAATGCATCCAAACTGACACTATCAAGAGCAGCTTCTATCGCATGGCTAATTAAGCGCCAATTTCCCTGAATAGCACATACTCCCTGTAAAAAACAATCGTTTGGTTGCAAACTGCATTCCGTAAAACCTCTATGCTCCTCTAAGGCAAATATAATTTGAGAAACAGATATCTCAGTAGCCGGCCTTTGCAATCTATACCCTCCAGAAACACCACGTACAGAGGTTAATAATCCTGCTCCCGTCAAGCGTTTTAGTAATTTACTTACAGTCGGTACCTTTAAATGGGTATGTAAAGCTATATCTCTCGCATTACACAATTCTTCTGTGTGTTTGGCTAGATATACCATCACAACTGTTCCATAATCGGCTAATTTACTGATGCGCAGCATAACACCCCTGCAACGAATAATCTAGTACCAAATTAGTCTTATTTTAGATAAGACAATAACGTTTTATGAGATTAAGAAATTGGCAGGTGCTTATTGATGCCATTCCGTCTTATTATCTGAACGTTCGTTATCTGGTACTATTCTCTTAAAATAAAAATTTATTACCCATAGTATAAATATAGTACTAAATTGGTTCTATATACGACAAATAGTAAATTTTACCTTATTGGCAAGGAAATACGCAATTAAAATCTTCTCTATGCCATAGTAAAATAATCTTGATAAACATCAGCAAACAAATAAAAATAAACAATTATATTATGTTTTCAGGAGCAAGGATGACTCATGACACTGAATTAAGCGAATTAATGCAAGCAGTAGCTAAAAAAAGCTTGCAGATTATAACAGACTTAAAAGAAAAACCGATTCCTCTTCCTGCATTGGTTAATGAATATATTGATCTGACAGAACATTTCCAAAATTTAATCGCTATCATCTTAAAAAATCCTGAAAAAGTATGGCGAATGCAGTTAAATTACTTGGAAGATGCCTTAAGCTTGGCTCAAGCCCAATTTAGCTATTGGCTTGAAGGGAAGCCCATGCCAATCAATGACCAGCGTTTTAGCGGAGAAGACTGGCTCCATAATCCATTTTTTAATCTGTTAAGCCAACATTACCTCTTAGCTAATGAACACATGAACTCTTTGCTGGAAAATATGGAATATGGCGATGAAATTTTAGCTAAACGATTACGTTTTTTTACTAGACAATACATCGATGCTTTGTCGCCAACTAACTTTATTCACACTAATCCCCAGTTGATTGCAGAAACATTACAAAGTCATGGTAAGAACTTATTGCGTGGGTTGCATAACTTACTGTCCGATGTGGAAGCCGGCTCCTCAAGACTGATCATTAAAATGACCGATACTGAGGCATTCAAAATTGGTGAGAATCTTGCAACAACTCCAGGTAAAGTCATATTTCGTAATCCCATGATGGAGTTAATTCAATACTCTCCGCAAACTCAAAAAGTAAAATCAGTTCCTCTGTTAATTATCCCTCCCTGGATTAATAAATACTATATTTTAGATTTAAGCCCGCATAATTCTTTAGTACGCTGGCTAGTAGAGCAGGGGATTACTGTCTTTGTTATCTCTTGGGTTAATCCCGATGGCGCTTATGCTAATAAAAATTTTTATGATTATTTAAATGAAGGCCCTCGCGAAGCGATCTCTGTAATCCAAAAACAGTTGAATATTAAAGAAATTAATACGCTAGGATTTTGCATAGGAGGAACGCTCCTCGCTACTCTTTTAGCTTTTAATAAGGCACATCAGGATAATTCCATTCGAAGTGCAACCTTCTTAGCTTCAATGATTGATTTTAGTGATCCAGGTGACATTGCTGTTTTTATAGATGAACAGCAAATTAATAACCTTGAAGATGAGATGAAGTCTAAGGGTTATCTCGCTGGGAAATTTATGGCTTCTAGCTTTAATTCATTGAGAGCAAATGATTTAATTTGGTCTTTCTTTATAAAGAATTACCTACAAGGCAAAAACCCAGTTCCTTTTGATATACTTTATTGGAACGCTGATTCAACTAATATGCCTGCGACTATGCATTCTCAATATTTACGTTGGATGTATTTGCATAATGACTTAATCAAACCTGGAAAAATTCATCTCAATCATACTCCTATTGATATAACCAAAATTGATATCCCTACTTTCTTTTTATCCACTCAGAAAGATCATATTGCTCCCTGGAAAACGACTTATAAGGGATTTGAGATAATGAATGGTCCAAAACAGTTTGTTTTAGGAGGGTCCGGCCATATTGCAGGCATTGTTAATCCACCCTCTTTGAAAAAATATGGCTATAGAACTAATAGCAATACCAACCTCACTGCAGAAGAATGGTTTGAGCAGTCAGAAGAACATTCAGGATCATGGTGGCCTGAATGGTTAAAATGGCTTAAATCACATTCTGGAAAAAACATTAATTCTCTCGACATAAGCCACCTGAATTTTGCTCCTTTAATGGATGCACCAGGAAGTTATGTGCTCAAAAAATAATGCCATTCTTTAAAAATTACCAATAATGATTAAGAGCATAAAGATCTTATTTTCTCCACCAACTCCCTATTCTTACCAAAGTCAGAATGCCCCATAGTTGCACTTGAAATAACATTTCCATTAGCATAGATACATAACCAATCAACAAAATGAAATACGCGACTTTGTCTGTAACCTATTAAAAAAGAGACTTCTTGTTTCTGAATTTTCAACTCAGGAACCCTGCTTTCAATACAAGAAACTAATTTAGAGATAGCCTCAACCTTTAGAGGAGCAATATAATGCGAACTAGACTCACTTACCAAACTACTAACCCAATTAGGCTTCTCTTCAGGCAATTTCCCATCCATTAACCCTTCTGGCATTTCTCTAAAATTAATTTGGGGGAATAAATACATAATGAGCACAAGTGCCGCGATTATGATAAATATGATATATAGAAATTTCATTTATACCGTTTCCATGCTTTCTTTCTGCCTAGCAAACTGCCGATCAAGAGATATATAATCAATTTTCCCTGAGGGCAATACAGGGATCTTACATCCTGAATAAATAGTATGGGGAACTAATAATTCTGATTGTCCTTTTTCGTGTACTTTTTTTATAAAAGACACTTTATCAGCATGTTCCGCTTCGGTAAACAGAATAATCTGTTCTCCTTTTCTTGGACACTTCTGAACAATAGCCGCATTTAATAATTCAGGCCATATTGAAGCGGCTATACCCTCAACTGCTGTAAGTGATACCATTTCCCCCGCAATTTTGGCAAACCGTTTGGCACGCCCGGCAATAGTAATAAATCCCTCAGAATCAATGGTTACTATATCACCGGTGTCATGCCAGCCATCTCTAGGAGCTATAATTGCTCCAGGTTTGTCTTCACTAATATACCCCAACATGATGTTAGGGCCACGCAGTTTTAAACGACCGCCTTGTGCGATTCCCTCCACAGGCTCTACTTTTGCTTCCATAAAAGGTAAAATCATACCCACACTGCCCAACATTGATGCTAAAGGACAATTCAGTGATATCACGGTGATGCTTCTGTAGCCCCATATCCTTCGTAAATTCTTGCCCCAAAAGTTTCACTCCAATATCGAATAGTCTCTGGTTTTACTTTCTCAGCCCCTGCAAAAATGTAGCGGACACTATTGAAATCGTGCTTATCTGCTGCTCGTGCGTACCAAGTTAAAAAAGTATCTGTACCAAACATAATTGTAGCCCCTGTCTGATAAACCAATCCAGGAATTACCTTGTAATGCAGTGGGGAAGGATAAAAAAAGCAGCTTAAACCATTCACTAATGGAAGCACACTTCCAGCTGTAAGACCAAAACAATGGAATATAGGTAAAGAATTAAATAATACGTCTCTATGAGTAAAATCTACCCTGGATGTCATCTGCCAACAATTGGCTAATAGATTGGAATGACTTAAAGCAACACCTTTCGGTCTCCCTTCAGAACCTGAAGTAAAAAGCACGACCCCAGTTTGATTAGGTGATACTTTTTCGCCGAGTAAATGATAAGTTAAAGCTGGAAATGCACCTTTAAGCAATCCAGAAAGCTTGTTACCTAAGTTAATAGTAGGCTTAAAATCTTCTAAATAATGAATTTTAATACCTGCTTGTTGTAGCTCCTCCACTAAAGTTTCCAATTTAGCAGTTTCTATAAATTGCCTTGCTGTATAAATTAGTTTAATCCCAGAGGTATTGCAGGCAGAATACAAGTTATAAAAGCCCATGCTAAAATTCAACATAGCTGGGATACGTCTATAAGCTTGTAAAGCAAAAAAAGTAACCATGCCTGCTATGGTAGTTGGCATCATCACTCCCACATTCTCTCCTGGTGCTGTTTGCTTTTTAATTTGGCGTCCCAAAATGAAACAGCGTGCAAGAAACTGTCTATATGTTAAAGGAGTTCGGTTACTGTCTTCTATTTTTGCATTATTTTTAACTCCTACACTAATCCCTTCAATTAATGCTGAAAATAAAGAATTAGGATGAAAACTGTTTGCAAAAGAAAAATCACTTATTAGGCGAAATAAACGCAAGCTCACTGCCGATCGATTAACTGGCGTTTTTTTCTCCTGCGCAAATTTTTGAGCAGCCAATACATGAAGAGTAATTTTGGGAAACAGCCGTATACGATGCTTATTCTTACTGATAGAAAAAATACTATATTCAGCCCCTTCGATACGAATAGGTATCACCTCAGCGCCAGACTTTTGGAGCACGACACCAGGACCGTCAAATACCTTTAAGCTGTCTTCTTGTTGTCTTAATAAGCCCTGTGGAAAAATAACACAACGTTTACCCGAGCGGATTGCCTTAATTAGAATTCTTACAGCTTGGGAACTATTAGGATTAATAGCAATCACTTCGGCAAAAAGCAGCAACATTTTTACCCATATTTTTTTAAACATCTTGGGATGCAAGACTAGAGTCAATTGCTCAGGTAAAAATACAGAGAGTAGCAAGACATCAATTACTGAAGTTCTATTAGCGATAATGACAGAATGAGTACCTGGTTGATATTGCCCTTTAACTTCAATTCTAAACCATTTTGCCAAAAACGCTTTTATCCATTTCCTAGCTCGTTGCTTCTGTTTTTCCTTCCAGGTTAAATAGCCCATATTTTTGTTTCTCATCAATTCGCATTAGTTATATGTTTATAACTTATTTTGCAAGATTCAAGATGATTTGGATAGTCCTTTCTGAGCAATAAGTCCTCTTGCCATTTTAAGAATGAAAAATCGCTTTTTTCTTTCACTATGTTTGAATTAGATTTAGTACATTGCTAATGATAACTTGCAGCTAGATAATTCCTGTAATAAAGTGGCGATATAATTAATTAAAAATAATACCACTATTAAGATATTTTGCTTCATTTTGGCCATCATTGCTTTAATTATCTGTGCAGTGGCCTTTCAAAATTTCTCTTTGGAGATCATTGATTACATCGACGATCTAGGCTGGTTGGCGCCTGTTCTTTTTCTAATTGTTTACTGCCTAGCAACCCTGTTGCTTTTGCCAACTATGGTGATTACTCTTGCAGGTGGAGCTATTTTTGGACCAGTATTAGGTACCCTACTCAACTTATTGGGCGCCACCACTGGTGCAGCCATTGCATTTCTAATAACAAGACATCTAATTTATGATTGGTTCTCACGTAAAGAAAATGGAAAACTAAATAAATTAATTGCTGGTGTAGATCAAAAAGGCTGGATATTTGTTGCCCTTTTGCGCCTATTCCCAATTATTCCCTTTAACATAGTAAATTATGGTCTTGGAGTGACGGGAATCACATTCCGCATATATCTAATAACTACTTTTATTTTTCTAATTCCTGCAGAAATTATTTACACTTATTTTGGCTATGCTGGTATGGATGCCTTAACAAATCCTAGCCATTTTTATAGAAATGGCGGTATTGTGCTTACTGGTTTAGCTATTTTCTTTTTATTAATTATTAATCTTTTGAAAAAGAAATCATAGGATGATTTTTGGCTTAGGATTGCTAACACTCATCCTGATTTAATAGAAATACTAATTGATCAATAATAGGGTGATTTACCTCAAAAACAGCTTGATCCAGTGAGAGTACTCTTCTGATTCCCTGTAAACTATTCGTTAAGAAAACGGCATCAGCTCCTTCAATTCTTTTTTTAGTTAGAGCTGCTTCTTGGACGATAATCTCATTCTGCTGGCATAATGCAATTAATCGTGCTCGTGTAATGCCTGGCAAAATACCATCTTCTATTCCAGGCGTATATAAGATATTATTTTCAATTAAAAATAAATTAGCGCAGGTTGTCTCAGTAGCATGATTTTCCATGTTAAAAAATAAAGCATCATCCGCTCCGCACGCGACTGCTTGTCGTTGTGCAATAATTGCTTCCAAATAATTAACTGACTTTAACCTATAAATTGGATTATTCTTATCCCTTAACCAAGCTACACTAATTAATCGAATAGGATGTTTTTGGAGTGAATAATTAAAGGTCTGAAGTATTAAGTGGCTAACTTGTCCTTGTTCTGCTAGGCCTCTTGGGGCAGGACCACCACTTAAAATAGCTTTAATTCCTCCGTGATACAAATTGTCCTTTTTAATTTTTTGAATGAGATATTCGAGCCAATCTTCAAATGAAATTTCAAAAGGAATACCTAATTGGCATGCTGAATTGTTTAGTCGTTCCCAATGCAAATGAGCGAAACAGGGTCTGGAGCTATCGACTCTAATGGTTTCAAATAGCCCCTCCCCCAGAAAAATGCGATCATTTATTTCAAATGATGGCGCTCTATCCCCTTTTTCTTCTAAAATACGAGTAGACATTAATAATCCATGAAGTCTTTTAATTCATCCTGTAATCGCTTCTCTTCTAACATATTTTCCAACCGTCTACGAGCATCCAAACTGACACCCGACGTCTCCACAATCTCGGTATCAACTTCAACATCATCAAAATCATCAACAACTTCAATTACTTCTTCTTCATCTTCTTCAAATAAGTCACTCATTATCTTTCCCTCAAAGAATTAAAAAGCAACATTCATCAGATCTCTTTTGAACACGCTGCAAAGCAGTCAGTATGAATGGGCACGAAGCACAGAACCAAAATATAACAAGCTAGTACAAGATTCGATCATCATACCGACAAAGCATTACTCAATGCAGTAGAATTTCGAAAGAGATCTGATGGAACTAAATTCCAGGACGGCTATATACCCCATTTTTAATTTTTTGCCTAGTAGTTTTTAATTAATTTATATAAAAAAAGAAGTCTAGCATTTCCACTAAGTATTTATAAATCAGAAAATATACACAAATATGTATTAATATATACTAATAGCTGAACTTTGAACTTATAATAATAAGAAAAGAATAAGCGATATTAAACTATGTCAGACCAATATAAAATTGCTCTAAGAAATACAATAAAGCAAGTACGTTCTAAACTCTCTGTCTCCTACAGAACGACATCCTCTAATCAAATTTGTACGCGAATCCGTTCATTGGAGCAATACAGACAAGCTAAACGAATAGCATTATATTTTGCTGTCAATGGAGAAGTGGATTTAACCCCTCTCTGGAAAAGTGCCCCTCTACAAGGTAAATTTTGCTATTTTCCAGTATTAAATAACGATTTAACCCTTTCTTTTTTACCAGCTACTCCCAATACTCCCTTTAAAATGAATAAATACAACATCCCAGAACCTGACGTAGATAAGGAATTGGCATCTCCTGTTGATGAGTTAGACTTAATTATCATGCCATTAGTGGCTTTTGATGCTCATTGTACTCGTTTGGGAATGGGGGCAGGATATTATGATCGCACTTTGGCAGATAAATCTAAAGCACACCTATTAGGTGTAGCTTATCAATTTCAAAGAGTTGATTACATAGAACCACAACCATGGGATGTTCCTTTGGATGCTGTAATCACACAAAAAGCCATTTATTGGCGAAGCCCAATTGCATAAATAATGAACAATAAATTTATTTTTTTCCTGGAATAGTACAAATAGCCTACCAAGCGATCAGGCTAAAGAGCATCTATACCAACTTCCCCTGTCCTCACTCTCACAACCTGCTCTAGAGCATAAACAAATATCTTTCCGTCACCAATTTTACCTGTGTACGCTGACTTACAAATCGCTTCTATTGCTGCTTCGACCATGTTATCAGGTAGAGCCAATTCAATTTTAATTTTAGGAAGAAAATCCACTACGTATTCAGCCCCTCGATATAACTCCGTGTGCCCCTTTTGGCGCCCAAACCCTCTTGTCTCGGAAATAGTGATGCCTGGCACCCCTATTTCCATTAAAGCTTCATGAACATCATCAAGTTTAAAGGGCTTGATGATGGCTGTAATCATTTTCATATTTGCTCCATAGTGTTAGATAGCTATAGTCGTTATCAAACAGTTTTGTTAGACTGTTAGCAAAAACAATCTGGAGTAATCATGTTTGACACCAAGCAATTCGACGAATTAGCTCATAAGCTTTTCGCTGCTTTACCTACCAGTCTACAAAATTTTGAAAAAGACATTCAACAGAAATTTAAAGAAGTGTTGCAATCTACTTTCAGTCGAATGGATCTGGTGACCCGTGAAGAGTTTGATGTGCAATGTAAAGTACTTGCCAGAACAAGAGAGAAACTGGACCAATTACAACATCAAGTGGAAGACTTAATAAAGCAACAAGAAAATATGAAATAATAATTTTTAATCTCTGTTTGACATTTGATAGATAGCGATAAAAAACTTGATTTTTGATCAAAGGAACTGAAAATCAAGGTTTTTTTAACAAAAATAGTAGAAATGTCAATAGACCCTGTCGCAAATAGGAAATTTTGTCGATATGTCCAACACCAAAAAGGAAAAGCCTCTATGAATCTCGCATTCACTAAAACAAGAAGTACTATTGGCATATTAGCACAGCCTGTATCAGTAGAAGTCCATCTGTCCAATGGGTTGCCGAGCTTTACCATTGTGGGGCTTGCTGAAACTGCTGTTAAAGAGAGTAAGGATAGAGTACGTAGCGCCATTATCAACAGCCAATTTGAATTTCCATGTCGTAAAATCACAGTGAATCTTGGACCTGCTGATTTACCTAAAACTGGAAGTGGTTTTGATCTGCCAATCGCTTTGGGAATACTTGCTGCGTCAGACCAAATACCCCTTGCTAGCCTGGCTAATCATGAATTTATAGGTGAATTAGCCTTGAGCGGAGAACTGAGAGGGGTTTCTGCGATTATTCCAGCTGTTTTAGCCGCTCACAATGACAATCAGCAACTGATTATCGCTACTGCCAATGCTACTGAAGCTTCACTAACAGGATGCCAGAACGTTTTAACTGCTAATAATTTGAGAGAAGTCTGCAGCTATCTATATCAAAGCACCTCTTTACAAAACCTACCTCCCAGACCTGCTCCTCTACCAGACATTCATGAATTAGATTGGTCAGATATTAAAGGACAATATCATGCTAAAAACGCTATGATTATTGCGGCTTGTGGCGGACATAGTGTTCTCTTAAGTGGTGCGCCTGGGAGTGGAAAAACAATGC
The DNA here is from genome assembly GCF_000770585.1 of Legionella norrlandica. Taxonomy (GTDB): domain Bacteria; phylum Pseudomonadota; class Gammaproteobacteria; order Legionellales; family Legionellaceae; genus Legionella; species Legionella norrlandica. The sequence continues at coordinate 31,515 of NZ_JNCF01000022.1, forward strand.
TTGCAAGAAGATTCAATACATTACTACCTGAACTTTCCAAAACCGAAGCTCTAGAATGTGCTGCTATTAATTCCATTCGTGGGAAATTGCCCGATTTCAGGGAGTGGCGCTCTCCTCCTTTTCGAGCGCCACACCATACGGCTTCCCCTATTTCATTGGTAGGCGGAGGGAATCCGCCTAAACCTGGTGAGATTTCATTAGCTCATCATGGAGTATTATTTTTAGATGAATTACCTGAATTCAACAGACAAGTGTTAGAAACACTTAGAGAGCCATTAGAATCAGGACATATTTGTATCTCAAGAGCTGCTGCACAAATTGAATTCCCAGCTAAATTTCAGTTAATTGCAGCAATGAATCCTTGTCCATGCGGTCAATGGGGAAATGCACAAGCCAACTGTATGTGTACGCCTGATAGAATCAGCCGCTACTTAGCAAAATTATCGGCTCCATTGCTAGATAGAATCGATATGCACATCACAGTTCACGCAGTCCCTCAGGAAGAATTAATTAAACCGAATACTGATCCTGAAAAACAAAGCCCTTCCATCAGAGATAAGGTAACCCAAATACGGGAGATACAAATGGCTCGTCAAAATTGTATCAATGCCAATTTAGGTTCTAAAGCCTGTGAAATAGTCTGTGAATTAGGTTCATCAGAACAATATTTTCTTGGAGAAGCAATGAGCAAATTAAAATTATCAGCTCGTGGTTACCATCGGTTACTAAAAGTTGCACGAACTATTGCAGACATGAGTGATAGCAAAAAGGTCAGTCTACCCCATTTGCAGCAAGCATTGTCCTACAAGCAAACACTGTCATTTCCTAAATAAAATTAGATGTGTTGAATAATTAGAACATTGGTAGTGAAAATTACATGAATTATATACTCAATACTTGGCCTTATCTATATGATGCCTGAATTACTGCTATTTTGTTATTGAGATACAGTTGGCTTACTACTGCGAATCGTAGTTGCCTGCAGGTGTGATGGCGCAGCAAGATTTTCAAGAGACCGCTCGAGGTCTTTTGTTCTCACCTTATCAATGGCTTCTATAGCCGATAAATCAATAGCCGCGATGCTTCGTACGTACGTATTGCAAATCGCCACACCCATGCGAGCCCACGCACCATACTTATACCATCCGCGAAATAGTGCAAATGAAACCCCCAGCGCAGAATTTTCCTCAAAAGGCGTAGGGGTAAACCATGCCTCACAAGCCCCAGTCAGCAAGTCATAAAACTTAAGCTGTCGTTCTAGATTATCTGGATTAGCCGCATCCAATAAGGCTGGTTTCTTGGCCACCTCTTCAAATGAACGCTTGGGATGACAATATTCCTGAACAATATGGGCAGGTAGCTCTCTCTGAGGAAAACCAATTTTTATCCAGAGTGCGTGTAGATCTTTCCAATCCGTATAAGTTGCCTTGAGACTTTGATCATACTTTTCAATATAAGTTCTTAATGCATTCTTTAAGGGAGTTAAATCAAAATGTGCGCTTCGATACACTTTACCCTGTTGAGTGTAGGTTAAGCCTTTTGGTTTTTTAAATAATCCAGGCCCTTGATGCCCTTCTATGACCTGAACCCGCTTGAGTATCTCAGACCTGGTATTTTCACCCATATACTTCTCTAACATGCGGCACATATGGGTGTCTTTAGCCCACCAGGCGTATTCATAAGCACTGCAGGTGAAGGTGCGACCAGAATAGTCAGTAAATGATCTATTCTGAGCAAGCAAAAATTCTTGTGCCAAGCCTAGTTCTTTTCTGAGTAAGGCTTCGGCCTCATCCTGCTGTCCATAAGCCACATGCTGTAAGAAGGCTTTGATATCAATTTGGAGTTTAAAATCAGGCCGCTCTAGAGCCAGTTGTCTTAAAAGAGTCTTTCTGACCTCTGGGTCTTTGTGGCTATTAACTCCTTCGTATAAGGCCAGCAATGCAGTAGGGTCCATGATCGTAGTCTTGATTTCTACTTCCTCTTGAATTAACTGGTTTTTATGGTGGATTTCTGTGTTTAAGGTGCTTGCATGAGTGCACATCCTCTGCAAAGGTTGGGTCAATTCTTGGGGTAGTGCAAAGAAGGGTGAGCTTGCAAACTTGGCAAAACTCATACAGATATTCCCTTGGTGGATGACAAAATCACCTTTCTTTTGGGTGTCTAATACGAAAAACTCATCAAAATGCGGGGAGTCTTTGATTTGAGAATAGAGTGTTACAAAGGTTTTTTTAATAGCCTTAAAATCCTCCTGGGTGAAGGAGGTATTAAGTTTCAGTTCTGTGGCATGTGTATTCATCCAAGCAAGCGCAATTTCCTCAATATCGTCGTGAGCATTTTGTGCTCGGACCAGTGTTTGGGCAAGGCTGTTGCTTAAATCCGGATTGCTATCCAGGATTTGTCCAAAATTGGTGTCTTTGCCTATAATGCCTTGTGATGCCGCATAGATATTGGTGAAGCCTAATAAAAATTGAGTGGCTATAGACCAGTCTTCTGCTTGAGTTAAGGTATTGAAGGGCGATTCGATTTCAGTATCAAATATATTGGGAGCACAGTATCCTAATAAGGTTTCTATGTAATCTTTGGGTGCTGTTGTTTGGGGATTAAAGTCCATGGCCTTATCAATATCTTGTTGATTGATGAATGTACCTTGTTGGTTTTAGTAAAATCAACGTCTACATTCAGGAGGACCTTTACTGTGTTTTGCAGGATTTGCCTTAAGCATTCAAAATCAACGGGTGTTTCAGGGGGCATTAACTGCGCTAATGTCTGGCGAATCACTTGCGATTTTAAATCCCGAGCCTCATAGGTTAATGGGGTATAGGCTTGAATAAGCGCTTGTTGTAACGGGGATATCACATGTTCTATTTGCCTTGCTTCACTCTGATGCGCCACACTAAAAACAGGATTAGCTGCTTCTGAGCGAAGAAATCCATCTTCCTCTGTGGGGCGTAGCACCATGCTGTATAAATTGGAAGTGTTCCTATCTTGCATCATCGACTCTAAAGGTCTTGGGTAGCTGGGAAACCCCTTGTTTAAACACTCTAATTCCCGATGGTGTTCAAGATGGGTAACTGCTTTTAGGTATGCCTCAATCTGGGTGAGTCGTTCTTGCTTTTGTTGGACAAGGACTGAGTCAGCGCCCAATAGGCTTAAGTCACTTTTCAACGCCTCCTTATATGCTAATAGCTCGCCTTTAAGCGTGGCCTTTTTGTTTGAATTACTGCCCTTGCCAAAAAACTCTTGCAGGGAATAGACCGTCTTGCAGGTGTTGTCTAGTCCAATGACTGCCCCACTGACTACCGGCATAAACACATGCACGATGTTTTCTGAGCTGACATAAAGATATTTTGCTGATAAGGGTTCTTTTAGAGGTAGCTTCATGGTTTTTAGGTTTTATTTGGTCTATCTGAGTTGTTGGATAAAACCATAAAAAATTGAGAATGACATTTATTATTACATTTTTTTTGCCACCAGTGACTCAAGAATAGCCATTCGTGCGTAAACACCATTAGTGACTTGTTTCAAAATAAAGGATTGACTGCTGTCAGCGACATCGTCATCGATTTCAACACCTCGATTGATAGGCCAGGATGCATCACCATAGCATCAGGCTTTGCATAAGATAAACTTCTTTGAGTAAGTGCAAAATTATTTCTATAAAACTCCAAATCTAAATGGTCATCCTCTAGCAAACGTTCTCGCTGCACACGTAAACACATAATAACATCAGCATCTGCTAAACCATCTCTTAAATTATTAGTAATTCTACCATAATGCACTTGTTGTGGCTGCCAGATTTCCGGGGAAATCAAAACCAACTCCCCAACACCTAATTTTTCACAAATGCATTGAAAAGAATTCGCAACACGAGAGTGTTTAATATTTCCCAAAATAGCAATTTTTAATTTGCCTAATTGTGGCTTTTGTTCAATCACAGTCACCATATCGAGTATTGCCTGACTTGGATGGGCATGAGTTCCATCACCAGCATTTACTATATGGGCTATATTGTCTAATTTATTTGCTAAATTTTGCTGTAATCTGTCCTGCTTATGACGAATCACAAAATATTGAATACCCATAGCCGCCAAAGTTCTAATGGTATCTTCTATGACTTCACCTTTAGTCTCGGATGAAGTCTGAAGATCCAGATTTACAACAGTCATTGATAAATGACGAGCAGCCAATTCAAAACTTGTTCGAGTTCGTGTACTGTTTTCATAAAATAAATTAGCGACGATATGCTGAGAATACGAAGGATAATGTGTTTGCTGTTTAAAATATAAAGTCCTTTGTAAAAGAGCTTCAATTTGTTCGCGTGATAATTGGCTAATTTCAAGAAAATGCTTCATATTCCCCCATTAGATCTTCTTTTATACAGTCACAAAAATAGCACATTTAATTTTGCTATACGCTCATCATTTGAATTCTTCTGGCTGTTGCAACCATTGCTCTAGTATAACACAAGCTGCTATGCTATCTACCTCTGTCTTTTTAATTTTACGATATCCACCTTGTTCAAATAAATGCCCTCTTGCTTCAACAGTTGAAAGGCGTTCATCTACTAAATATACAGGTAAAGTAAATTGCTTATGCAATTGCTTTGCAAAATGACGAGCAGCTGATGTGGTATATAATTCCTTCCCATCAATGCAAGTAGGCAACCCAACAATTAGTGCTTGAGGATTCCATTGCGATATCACTCTTTGGATAGCGTTCCAATCGGGCACACCAGCTTTGGCATTAATAGTTGATAAAGGAGAAGCACTGCATGTTAGCCGTTGCCCCACTGCAACCCCAATTCGTTTGTAGCCAAAATCAAAGCCTAAATAGACAGCGTTAGGCATGACCGGCATCAGAGGACAATTGATTCATCTTGACACCTAATGCCAACCCTGCATATTCCCAACGATCTTCAAAAGGTACTTCATAAAGAATTTCAGATTTATAAGGACAGACTAACCAGGTATTATTCATAATTTCTCTTTCTAATTGTTGTTCCGTCCATGCGGCATAACCTAAAGTAATTAATACATTTTCAGGTCCTTCATCATAAGCTATGGCACGAATAATATCATTTGAAGTGGTAACCGTCACCTCGTCCTGTAAAAACAAACTCGAGCGCCATCCACCCATTGGTTTATGAATAACAAATCCTCTCTCAGGTTGAACAGGCCCACCAAATAATAAAGGCCATTTATTTTTTTCCACTCGAATTGGTTCAATTTCCAACTGTTCAAAAACAATAGATAATGGAAACTGCAAAGGCCTGTTAATAATTAATCCTACTGAACCCTGCTCATGATGTTCGCATAAGTAAACTACTGACCTTTCAAAGTTTGGATCTTTTAATGAGGGCATGGCAATCAATAAATGATTAGCTAATGAATTGATAATTGCCATAAGAAAGCCCCCCGAAAATTATCTCTGCTCACTTTAATTATACACCATTAATGCTTTTAATTTTTACATATAGATTAATTAATAATCTGATTCGTTGATTGTTTGATTTACAGTCAATTATGAAAAAGAACCTGAGAAAAAAATAAGTAGTGGTTTTGTTCCTAAAAAAGTTTGGGTATAATTGCCAAATCTGTTCTCTGAGATCAAAAATTATGGGTAGTATTTTTAATATGTTCGGGCCTTCTCCAATAAAGCCCATAGAACAACACATACGAAAGGCACACCAATGTGCAAAACAATTGTACCCTTTTTTTGAGTCTGTGCTTAAAAACGATTGGGACACAGCAAATAAGATCAAGAATAAAATCATCTCTATTGAAAAAGAAGCGGATATAATAAAGCGTGATTTACGCCTGCATCTCCCCACTGGATTATTTTTACCAGTTGCCCGTACTGACATATTAGAATTACTCAGTGCTCAGGATAAAATTGCTAATAAAACGGAAGATATCGCTGGTTTGATTATAAGCAGACAAATGACGATACCTCCAAAATTAGTTCCAAGTTTTATGCCTTTTTTAAGCCGATGCCTTGATGCTTCAAAGCAGGCCTGTACAGCAATTAATGAATTAGATGAGTTGCTTGAAACAGGATTCAGAGGCAGTGAAGTTAGAATTGTTGAAGAAATGATAGTCAAGCTAGATGAAATTGAACATGACTGCGATGAAAAACTAGCGGATATTAGGCATAAAATCTTTGAATTAGAACAGGAACTTCCTGCTATAGATATCATATTTCTATACAAATTAGTCCAATGGATTGGCGAATTGGCTGACCATGCCCAGACGGTTGGTGGTCGACTTCAAATTCTCATTGCCCGGTAGTTATTAACTCATGGATTACTCAATTTTCTTACTTTTTTCTGCGCTAATTCTTTGCTTTCTTATGACTTGGGGAGTTGGTGCTAATGATTTAGCTAATGTTATGAGCACAACAATGGGCTCAAAAGCAATAACAGCTCGTCAAGCCATGCTTATTGCCATCGTTTTTGAATTTGCAGGAGCATTTTTAGGTGGCAGTGGTGTCACTGAAACTATGCGTGATGGAATTATCAACACCAGCCAACTTTCCAATGAGCCTTTAATCCTCATCGAAGGCATGTTATGTGTTTTATTCGCCTGCACCATCTGGATGAATCTTGCGAGTTATCTTGGCGTTCCTGTATCCATAACCAATGCCTGGTAGGTTCTATGGTTGGTTTTGGTACTATGGTTCTAGGTACTGACGCAATACATTGGAATCAAGTAATCCGTATTGCGGTAGGATGGGTCACATCACCCATGATTTCCGGAATTACAGCTTATGCCCTATTTATCAGTATTCAGCAAACCATATTCGTAAAAAGCAATCCCCTCACCAAAGCTAAACTATACATTCCAATTTATCTTTTTTTAATCGGTTTTATTCTATCCTTTATTACTGTATTTAAAGGACTTAACCATTTTGATATTCATTTAAATTTAAAGCAGGATTTAGCTGTTACTTTAGCAACCAGTATTATTCTTACCATCATAGGCATGATCTTTATTAAGCGTATCCCTGAACATCATAAAATTAGACGTAGAGAACGCTTTATCCAAGTAGAGAAATACTTTGCTGTATTAATGGCATTGACTGCCTGTGCTATGGCTTTTGCTCATGGTTCAAATGACGTTGCATTAGCAGTAGGCCCATTGAGTATCGTACACAGCCTGGTAATGCATTCTCATCAAGCCTTTGATGCGGACAATTACCCTTCTTGGATTATTTTATTAGGGTGTGTTGGTGTAGTAACAGGCTTACTTATGTATGGAAGAAAGGTCATTGAAACTGTAGGTAGTGCTATTACTGCGTTAACCCCTAGCCGCGCCTTCGCAGCAACACTTTCTGCCGCAACTACTGTCGTTGTAGCCACAAGTACTGGAATTCCAGTTTCAGCAACTCAGACCCTGGTTGGAGCTGTATTAGGCGTAGGTCTGGCAAGAGGTATTGGTGCCTTAAATCTCATTGTCATTCGTAATATTTTTATGTCGTGGGTACTCACATTACCCGCTGCATCAATATTAACGATTTTATCTTATAAGCTTTTGCATGCTTTGTTAGGGTAACTGTTTTCGACTTCAGAGGAATTCCATATCTGGATTATCTTGAGCAAATACTTGTTTGGCTAACCCCAATTAAAAATACTAAATTTTTAGATTAGTGTCCCGACCCATCTCACTAATAACCAACCGCAAACAAATTAATTTCATATTCAAAATAGTTAAAACTCTTCCCAAATCACATTTTGCTCTATTTTATAGTTTTTATCGTCGCGCATGCGGGCAATTCGCTCATGCTTTTGTATTTCTTGAAGTTGTGACGCCGTTTTCTTATGAGTAGCATCAAATTCAAATAAAAATTTATCATAAGGACTGACATAAGCTTTATTTATATCATCTTTATTCATAGCTCATCCAAAATAACTTTATTCAAAAAAGTTATTTTATCTCTTTTTCATCTAAGTTACCATTAATCTTCTTTAGATAAGATAAAGGTCATATTATGAACTTAAAAAAAGCAGAATTGCATGTGCATCTAGAAGGAACTATTTCTCCTAATCTGGCTAAAAAACTAGCAAAAAGAAACAATTTAACACTCCCAAATGGACTTATTGCTCCTGATGAGAAAAGCTACTTGTCGAAAGATTTCCTGGATTTTCTTAATGTTTATGATACCTTAGCATCCGTAATCAAAAATCCACAGGATTATTATGATATTACCTTTGATTATTTGAAATCCAATGCGCAAGAAAATGCCATCTATATTGAGATGATGTATTCACCAGATCATGCAGAAAAATCCAGTGGAATTCCTTCAAAAGAGCATCTGGTAGCCATTCAACAAGCTATCGATGATGCCAAAAATAAATTTGACATAGTAGGACGTATTATTATTACTGCTGTACGCCATTTTGGGGTAGAAGCATGTGAACGGGTTGCCAAACAGGCTGGGATAGACAAGCTTCCTTGTGTGACAGGATTTGGGTTGGGGGGTGATGAAGCAAAATTTCCTCCTAAACTATTTACCAAAGCTTACCAAATCGCAGCAGCCTCAGGTTTTGAGTGCACTGTCCATGCTGGTGAGTTTGACTCAGCAAGAGGAATGGAAGAGGCAATGAAACACCTGCCAATCAAAAGAATTGGGCATGGTGTCAAAGTAATATATTCTCCTGATGTCATGAATATGGTTAAGGATAGAGATATCGCATTAGAAGTTTGTCCTACAAGTAATATTTTTTTGGGTTTATTCAAAGACATGAACAGCCACCCTTTCCACAAACTATATGAAGCAGGTATTAAAATCAGTATTAATTCCGACGACCCTCCTTTTATGAATACAACGCTCGCCCAAGAATATAAAAAGGTCCAAAAATCCTATCGGTATAGTGATGATACTATGAACAACATCACAAGGATGGCCATTGAATCGGCATTTATTGATGAAAAAACCAGGAAAGAACTATTAGCAAAACTAAATTAAGTTTCTATTTTATTTCTCCCAATACTCACTAGACTTCATTGCAGTAGAGTTTTCTAAAGAAGTCTAGTGAAGTTCTACTCTTTTAGAACCATTCCTTGTATCAATCTTCAAAATACTATAGATTGTTATAAAACCTACACTGATTAATTCTCTTGGTAGACTGAATGCTACCTGTTACTATTATTTTATTTCTTAAATTATCTATGAAAAAAATACATTTTGATCTTATTGTTCTTGGTGGCGGTAGTGGTGGAATAGCCAGTGCAGTACGTGCAGCACAACATGGTGCTAAAGTAGCGATCGTTGAACAAAATCACATAGGGGGTACCTGCGTTAACTTAGGTTGTGTGCCCAAAAAAGTCATGTTTAATGCCTCCATGATCGCTGAGACACTTCATAAAGCTGCTGACTATGGTTTTTCCTTAGAAAGCACAAAATTAGATTGGGAAAAATTAATCAATAAGCGCAATGCCTATCTTGAACGTCTAAGAGAAAATTACACAAAACGGTTATCTCAATACCAAATCACATTGATTAAAGGCAAGGGCATTTTTCATAATCAAAATTCTATCACAATCGATCATACCATTTATCAGGCTGAGCATATTATTATTGCAACTGGAGGCGAACCAGCGCTACCTGCAATCAATGGCATCAAACATGCTATTGATTCGGATGGTTTTTTTTCCTTAACCAAATTACCTGCTAAAGTAGCAGTCATTGGTAGTGGTTATATAGGAGTAGAACTTGCAGGAATTCTGAATACACTTGGAAGTGAAACTCATTTGCTAATGAGAGGCACAAGGCCATTAAGTCGATTCGATCAACTAATTGGTGATACCTTAATGGAAATTATGCAGCAACAAGGAATTTATATTTATAAAAATCATAAAGCTCAAGCAATCCACCTACATAGTGATGGAAGAAAAAGCATCTTCTGCCAAAGTGGCTCTGTTATTGAAAACATTGATGTCATTCTATCTGCAGCAGGTCGAAACCCCAGAACAAGTGATTTGAATCTTGGCAAAATAAAAGTAAAAACCGATGAAAAAGGATTGATTCTGGTCGATAAATTTCAAAATACCTCTGTGGAAGGGATCTATGCTATAGGAGATGTCACTAATGCCCCAGCCTTAACACCTGTTGCAATAGCGGCAGGAAGACGTTTGTGTGACAGAATTTTTGGTAATCAACCCGATGCTTGTTTAAATTATGATAATATTTGCTCAGTAATATTTAGTCATCCGCCAGCCGGCTCTGTAGGTTTAAGTGAGCATGAGGCTATTGAAAAATATGGTAAGAATAAAATCAAAATATACCAAACACGTTTTATTCCTATGTATGATGCATTAAGTATTGAAAAAACTCCCACAGCCATGAAATTGGTTACCTTGGGCAAAAAGGAAAAAATCATTGGGTTGCATATCATAGGATATGGTGCCGATGAAATGTTACAAGGATTTGGCGTTGCAATAAAAATGGGAGCATGCAAGAAAGATTTCGATAAAACAGTTGCAATTCATCCAACTAGCGCTGAAGAGTTGGTAACTATGGTATAAATATATGAATCATTCAATTCGAAAATTTCAAGATAAATATCCTAAATTAGGGGAAAGAGTTTATGTCGATCCGCAAGCTGTTGTCATTGGAAATGTAACTTTAGGAAATGATGTCTCCGTCTGGCCTATGGCTATTGTTCGCGGTGATGTAAATTACATTCAAATTGGCAATTCTTGCAGCATCCAAGATGGTGCTGTTCTTCATGTAACCCATGATGGCCCTTATACTCCAGGTGGTAGACCATTGATTTTAGGTCAAGGAATTACAGTAGGCCACCAAGCTGTTTTGCATGGCTGTACTATAGATGAGTATTGCCTAATTGGAATGGGGGCTCTTCTTTTGGACGGAGTCCATGTTAAGCAACATGTTATTGTTGCGGCAGGTAGTGTAGTAAGCCCTGGTAAGATATTAGAGAGCGGTTATTTATATTTGGGCAATCCAGCTCGTGCCCATAGAAAATTATCTTCACAAGAAGTAGAGCACTTGCATTATTCAGCTCAACATTATGTCAAACTTAAAAATAAATACCTGGATTTATAATATTTGATAAAAAAAAGATGTTAACCTCACAAGGGCCGCTTTAGTAAAAAAGCCTGGCGATGACCTACTTTCGCATGAGGAGACCTCACACTATCATCGGCGCTGATTTGTTTC
>NZ_JNCF01000026.1:0-32500 GCF_000770585.1 Legionella norrlandica
CTTGGTGCTAATCCCCAGAATATTTGTCTTGATGGGATGTGCATAGGAGGGGCGGTAGCGACGATTGCGGCGGCAAAACTTCATGATCGGGGAATGAAGGTCAAGCTAAATAATGAGCGTTCCTTCACGTCTCTTCCATCTTTGGTTTTTGGTTTCATCGCTCCTGAATTACAAAATGCGGTTTGGTGGAATCCCTTAACTTATCTTCGTTTTGCCTTAGCTGGTATAGTGTATAGCCTATTGGCTCCTTTGATTTGGCTAGCTGGCTGGCATGTGGATGCAGGCAAAGCGTGGAAGAGAATCCCAGCTAAGGACAAAATATATTCTGTTGTGAGGGACAGGGATAACGGGTTATACGATGGGGTAATCCATGATCATTTTTGCTCGATTGCTGCTTTAGTTGACTCGCAAATTAAAACTATTTTATACAAACTTTCTACTGATAGACCTCTTTCCAAGGAAGAAAAGCAAATTCTTTATGACGATCAATTCCCTCACCATTTCAAGCCATGTGAGAGTGTTTTGAAACATCCGAAATACAAAGGCCCTCATTTTATTTCTCGCCAGGATTTAGTTGCAGAACTTGGTCATCAAGAGGCATATACCAACCATGATTTCTTCCTCGACAGGTTAAAAGAAAAATTTGCAAGAGATAACAATACTCGGACTCAATCAGATCTTTTGGTCAAAGAGATTGAAAAAGATGTTGGAAGTGAACCACAACAATCCAAAAATAAAGAGCAACCGTTAATTATTGCAAGCAGTGGTGGAGTTGGCCATATTTCCGCTACTCATGGGATTATTAATGAACTGCAGAATAAAAATAAAGAAGTCATCATCACACAGCATCATGCAGAGCTCTACAAAAACAGGCCATTTTCTATTAATGGGTGGTTAGTTCGTATGGGAGTGTGGTTTACCTATATCCCATTTTTTGATGGCTTATTAAAAGGATTTATGAGGTTTATAGGGTATCCGGTTTTGCCGAGTTACCGAATTTTTTGGGATCAGATGTCAAAAATCCAACAGAGTGAAACCATAAAGGAAAATGGAGTAGAAACAGGTAGAACTCGTCCTTATGTGGATATGCTTTTGGATATATATCCGGAGGGGTATGAATATACTGCATTCAATAATGCAACTCATTTGGCCGCAAATATTGATGATATTCAAACTATGATAAGTTTTAAAGGTAATGTCGAAGATGATAATAAAAGCATAGCCTATAAAAATATATTACAACGCCTCACAAAAGCAGCTTCTCAAGGGACTCCCTATACAAGACTTATTTCAACCCAAGCGCTTTCTTTGGGGGCTATCTGTGATGCAGTGAAGGACTATAACACAAGATTTTTGCCTGCATTTAATGCTAAGCGAGGCACCCACTATACGCCTATTACCATTGATCAATACATGACTGATTTGCCATCACTTGGTTGTTGCCATTTTATGAATAATCTGGAGGAGCTCACGGCAGATCAAAGACAATTTGTGGAAATCCATGCTGTGAATATGAGTCAACCGTTTGAGCAGGCGTATTTTAGCAAGGAACAAGGGTTTAAAGCGGTTCATAATATAGAACCACGTAATAACCCTATGATTCGTAACGGCTTTAAAGATATTTCATTGGTGAAATATACTGACAAAACAAAATCATGTGATTTGTATTTTAAAGTTTATAAAAAAGAAAGACAGGATGCTCTCCCTATAGAAAACGGTAAACAAAAAATGACAATCAAAGCGCATGCCAAAGTCGCTTCTATTATGATTGGTTCATTGGCAGCGAATGCATCAACGGATTATGTTAAGCATTTATTGAATAAAGATTATGATCATATTTTTGTTTTCGGTGGGCTTAATGATTCGATGGCTAAACGAATTGATAAAATTATCAATAATTATCCTGTATCCCAGAGAGAAGCCATGCGAAATAAAATTATTCTTCTCGGCAATCAATCGGATATTGAAATGGCACCTATCATGACTCGTAGTAATTGTGTTGTGATTCGCGGGGGTGGTTTAAGCGTGATGGAGCAAATGGCTATGCCTATTATGGAGGATAAAATTGTCTTAATGCATCATGAGGACAATAATAATGCTCCTTTGACTTCTGGTCTCAGCTGGGAAGATGGTAATACCGACAAATTAATAGAGTATCTATCTCAGCATGATGTATATGCTGTAAAAACTTCACCGAGTATTTGTCCGCATAATTTGGATGAAGCAGAAAAAATCTTCAAAAAGAAACATACAACACCGAAGACAATCTCAGAACATAACAAAAAAATAGATATAACAATTCCCGTGCCAATAAAACATTTTTCAAAAACAAAAAAAGAACATCATGGCAAAAGTGAGCTTGACACTAACGCAGCAAAGTGTTCTGAGCAACATAGATTTTTTAATGCTATACCAGGAAGAAAATCTACAAAAGTGAGTGCTAGATATTGGCATGATTTAAATAATCGAATGAGCATTCACTGATAGAATGGCTTTCCAACCTCTCACAGTGTTCTCCAGCACAATCTGGGGGTTGTAATAAAATCAAAAGATGGTAAGTTACTGTTATTAATAATTTTCTGTTAAAGGCTATATAGTGTTTGGAAAAAAAAACTTGGATCCTTCCAATTATACTTACTCTGATATCATAAGATCCTCAAGAGTTAAGCAAGGATCTTTTAGAAATAAGCAGCTTTCCATTGAAATAGTGGATACTCAAGAAAATACGTCTCAATTGCTTTCCCCCCAATACCCAATCTCTCCAAGAAATCTTTTGTGGGCAAATAGTAGTAGTTTTTCTAGAAGTAAAAATGCAGACTTGATAGAGCCCCCTATTGAGCATATGCGAAAATTTTTGCAAGGATCTACTTTAATTTTAGGGGGAAGGGCGCTTTCTATTCACAATTGGTTGCAATTTTCGAGTACCAATGCGGCAAATACCCCCACGCATAAAAATTCAAAAAATGAAATAGCTACGTTAGGTGCGGGGTTTCAAGCTGCGGCTATTAATTCCAAGATTGAGGAAATATTGTTTTTTTTAGAACATTTAAGCCTATATTTGAGTCATATGGAGCAATATTTTTCTTTATTTAATGAGAATAAGAGAAAAGCGGATCAATATCTTGTCAGTGCGATTCAAACTCTTGATGCGATTTGGACGTCCTGTTTTGTTCAAAAAAATAACCCTTTTAATCTAAATATTAGTCAATCGGATATTCCGGGAGGAGCTTCAGGATTTAAAGCTGGTGCAGATGATGGCATGGCAATAATAGCAAGTGTTGCTAATAATTTAAGAATATTAAGAGTTCTCCAATTACCCAAATCACCAAAATCATACAAAGCCCAGCTCTCTCCAAAATCACACCGATTTTTTGCGGTGATTGGTCAACTCCAAGAACAAACTTCTATGCTGCAATTCGATAGGAATAAAGAGCTTATGATTGCTACTCTTAATAAGGCAAATCAAGTTTTTGCCCGATTGCTGCCGGAACAGCTTGGTGTGGGAGGTGTTCAGCAGTTTGCAAGATCATCTTTAGTAGCGGAGCAAGCGATGCAGAAATGGTCGAAGTGCATCTCTGAACAATTGCCTCTGTGGGACAAGGAGCAACGCAATTTAAATAGCAAGATAAAACAGCTGGGAGAAATTTTAAATCTGTGGTTAGAAAAAAATCTAAATCACAGATCGGTTGGTAATACATCTCGAAGAGGAGTGAAATTGCCGCCAGGTATTGATTATGAAAAAATAGAGGAATTAAAAAACTTCATTCCTCCTGCCACTTTAAATGAGAAAAATTTATTTACGCAAATACTAAAAGTATTCAAAACAATTTCCCCTGATGATAGAAAATGGGGAACTTTAAAATTGGAAATTGATAAAGCTTTTTCAAGCGATAATGAAGACAATATCGAATCCTCGAATCAGTTTAATAGATGAGATCAATGATTTGGGGTTTGTAATTTCAGGAGTTTTTCTATTTCTTCAGAGGAGAGAGGTTTACTCATTAAAAAGCCTTGTACATCATTGCATTGTCTTTTTTTGAGAAAAGTGAACTGATTTTGAGTTTCTACACCTTCGGCGATGATGTTAAAATTCATACTTTGAGCTATTGCAATGATGGCATCAATAATGGCTTCATCTCCAGGGGATTTTGAAATATTCTGAATAAATGATTGATCTATTTTTAAACTATTCACTGCGATTTGTTTCAATAAATTTAAACTAGAGTTTCCTGTACCAAAATCATCTAAAATAATATGTATTCCTAAAGAGTTAAGCTTTTTAATGGTTTTTTGTATTTCCTTATCAATGATTACGTTTTCAGTGATTTCCATTTCCAAACATTGAGGTTCCACAGAGTACTCTTGCAAAATATTTTCTACAATAAGGGGAAAATTACGTTGTCTAAGTTGCTTGCTCGCCACGTTGCAAGCTACTCGAATTTCTTTTATTCCTACGTTACGCCACTCTACAATTTGTCGACATGTTTCTCGCAAAACCCACTCACCAATGGGTATGATAAGCCCTGAGCTTTCGGCGGTTGGAATAAAGTCCAATGGTAAAACGACACCTTTGTGGGGGTGATTCCATCTGATTAGTGCTTCCATGGCGTGTACCTGGTGGGTACTGATATTAAATTGCGGTTGAAAAAGAAGGAAAAATTCGTTATTGGTAATGGCCCTTTGCAACTCCAATTCCAGTTGAAATTGCTGGTTCGTTTGTTGATTTAGTTTATCGGTATAAAATGAGAATTGATTGCCCCCGAGAAATTTTGCTTGATACATAGCCATATCGGCATTGCTCAGCAAAGTATTGACTGACTTGCCATCTGTGGGATAGACGCTAATGCCGATGCTGACATAAATAGTAATGTCTTTGTTGGCAATACGGAATGGTCTTAGGAAGGAATTAAGCATTTTTTGAGCTACACCAACAATTTGTTCTTCTGTGTTAAATGATTGGAAAACCATCACAAACTCATCCCCTCCCAGTCTGGCAAGCGTATCTTCTTTACGGACTAAAGAGCGTAATCGTTCTGCGACAGCACGAAGTAGTTGATCACCTGCTTCATGACTTAAGCTGTCATTGATCATTTTAAATCGATCCAGATCAAAAAATAATACGGCAAATTTCTTTTTATGGCGCCCATACCTGCTCATGGCATACTCAATTCGATCTATCAATAGCAGGCGATTGGGTAGATTGGTTAATGCATCATGGGTGGCTTGGTATTCCAGTTTTTCTCTCAACCTTGTTTGTTCGGTTATATCTCTAAAGCTCCAAACCCTACCTACTGTTTGCATACCAACGCGATGAGGTTTTGAACAGCATTCTACTACGTTACCATTCTGAAAATGATAAGTCTGAATACTTGAATCATCGATATGTATAGAAAATTCTTTAACGTGGTGAGAATGTTGTTTCGGGTTTAAAAGTTGAGTAGACATGTATTGAATTAATTTAGGTTCACTGGCCATTTTCATAATGGAGTCAGGGATATTCCATAATCTGGTGAATAGAGTGTTGTAATCAACAATTTTTCCTTGTAGATCAACTACCAAAATACCATCAGTAGAGGATTCAATAGTTGCTCGCAATAAGGAAAAGGATTGTTGTAACGATTCTGTGCGTTCCTCTACTAATTGATTTAAAAACTCAGTATGTTTTTGTGTTTCTTTTGCCAGTACCCATTTTTGGGTTAAGGCGCTTGCAAGCTGTCTTACCGCAATGACATCAAAAGGTTTTTTTAATACTAATAAATTATCACTTAGGCCTAAAGCATTTACCGTGCTTTCCCAAGAATAATCAGAATAGGCACTGCAAATAACAATTTGTATTTGTGGATCGATAGCCCAGATTCGTTTGATGGTTTCGATACCATCTATACCTGGAGGCATTCTAATGTCAACAAAAGCAAGAGGGTAGGGTTTGCCTTCTTCCAGTGAACGCTTGACTTTTTCTATCCCCTCAATACCTTGAGTGGCTATATCAATTTCAAATTCAGGTAAGGATATTTCAAGACTTTCAGTTTCTTCATCAAACAGTTCAGCATCAAATTTATTTAATAGTGCAGAGTGTTTGCTAACATTCAATATTTTCATAAAATCCTGATGAATGGCAGGATTATCGTCGATTACAAGAATGCGAAAAGACATAGTACCCATATTCTATCTCATATTAGTGTTTTTTTGGTTTATGGGGAGATCTAAAATAAATTGCGCTCCCTGTCCGCTGCCGTTGCTTTCAACATTTAATGATCCCCCAAGATCCCGTGCATAGATTGCAGAACAATGAAGTCCAAATCCATGGCCATTTTTTTTAGTTGTAAATCCAAAAGAAAAAATTCGGTTGAGATCGATCTTTTCAATGCCAACACCATTATCACTCACTTTAATAGTAATATGGTTTTTATCGACATGTTTCACAGAAATAAGTATTTCTTTGGAACCATTAGGTTTGTGTAACAAAACAGAATCTTTCGCATTAGTCAGTAAATTAGTTATTATTTGAAATAGTTTGGACTTATCTGTTGCGAATTCATTAATTTCAGGCTCAATATCAATATGAACAGCAATTTGATATCTTTCCAAGATGATCGAGTTTACAGCGTTATGAATCAATTCAGGCACTGAAATTTTTTCGGTTAAATTGGAAACACCACTCAAGGATTGCTGCATGGCTATAATTTCTTTGATGTGATTTATATTAACTTCAAGATGATTTGCTTCTTTAATGTTTTCTTCATATTCTTCCTGGAGGGCTTTTGATAAGGCGTCTAAATAAGGAAGAATTAATTTACCCTTAGGATTATTTAATAAATATTCATTTAACTGATGAATGTTTTCGTCGATCATTGTTTTGATAGCTGTCAATTTTTTATAGTGTATCTTGGATACATTTTTCTTCAGAATAATGGCAGAAACGTTTACGCTATTGAGTATATTGCCTACATTATGAAGAATTGAAGTGGCCACTTCAGACATTCCTGCAAGGCGTGCTGTAGAGACTAGTTTGTTATTGAGTTCCTGAATTTGTTCTTCGATTATTTTTCTTTTATTGATATCCATTAAAACCCCAGATAATTGATTTTTTTCTGAGATTGCCTTGCCTATGGTACGATACCACCTGTAGTTATTACCCTCACTTTTTACTCTCAGCTCGTAATCATAATCTTCTTTTTTCACAAGAGCTTTTTCAACCAGGTTTTTTAAACCTGGCCGATCATTTGGATGTACAAGTTCTAAAAATTCTGGATAGTTAAGAGCTGGTCGGCTGGAGCTTACTCCCAGAATTTTAAAAAGCCCTTTTGACCAGGTTGCTGTATCGGTATCGGCATCATAGTACCAATACCCCATTTGGGCGATGTCCTGAGCATATTCTAATTTGGAATTGGTTTCTCTCATTTCTTTAGAAGAAATATCGATGGAGCGTTCCAACAAATATCGGTCTTGATCATTTTCGTTGTAAGTTTTATTGATGTGTAAGATAAATTCCATCCAATTTTCCAAATTATGTGGCAATTCATCCGGTTTGATACCGAATTTGTTTAGCTGTCGCTGTAATAACCGATGTATTTCCATGTTCCTGCGAGATCCTCTTTTTAGTTTATGTTTTCTCTAATAAAGTAGTAATTGTCATGGTTTGGTTATGTAATTCACAATTTCCAAGGGTTACTGGTGACAACTCACCATAAGAGTAAAAGCCAATTTGAGTTGATCCTTTAGGTATGGATTGTAACGTGGTTTCTGTTTCTTCCTCAGTGCGCTCACCTAATAGTAATCTTCTTCCAACGCAACTAATATCAATTGCCAAAACAGGCTGCTGGTTCAATTCACTATTTTTAAAAAGAAGATTATTAGCATGTTCCCCCGCTTCGTTGGCGCTTTCAATGAGCCTGTCAAAATTGGCGCGCATTAATTGAGCATAGTATCCTTGAGGCAGGTCGCCAGCAAAGGTTAATGATTGAGCTGTCTCATCAATAGCTAGAATGGTACGTACAATATGCTGAGAGTCCGAAGCAGAAGGATTCCGGATAGCAAGTGGATAAAGCAACCCAGAAGCTGGTAATTCAGCAGCTCTCTCACCAAGATAAGTTTTATAAAGTTTTAACGCCGGTTGGTTGTCTAATTCATAGAGAATATTTCCGCTAGAGCGGGTAATGAGTCTTTCCGGACCAAAAATATCCCATCCCCCTCGCGACCCATGCCCTATATAGATTTTATCGCCATAAAATCCTATCGCTCCAATGCAACTGTCGTCAATTTTCCCGTTATAGATAACCCAAGTGTTTTTAAAATTAGGTCCATCTCCTGCTAATCCCCCTGTGATAGTTACTCCTTTGGCAGAATGTTGGTTTAGTCCTTTCACTAATTCAGAACCATTCACATTTAATCCATCGGATAAAACAAAAATACCTTTGGGGGGTTGACTCTGGTGTAATAGTTTTGCCAATAGGGCACCGGCTTCATAAGATTCTTCGCCATTTTTAACTTCAGCTTTTGCCAATTGAAGCTTGGTTGACTCAAATTGAGCGATTGCAACTGAAATACTATTGTCATAAATACTGGGTCCAAAAATTTCTCCTGCAGTTGAACAACCTATAATTTTCGATTTTTTATAGAATTGGGCTAACTGTTCGATTGGTTTTGTATCATTTATGAATATTGGGCTAGCAAAAACTAGGATAAAAGTATTTTCTGAGTCAAGTTCAGGAAATTTTTGAACGCTCCATCCTTGGTTTTGGATGTATTGAAATGATTGAATTTTCATCATGTTGAGATTATTATGATTAACCTATGGATAATTATAGTACATATTCAAAATTATGAATTTATTAGGCTTCATTTGCCAAAAAGATAATAGGAGAAAATATCTTATTAAAAAAACAGTATGACCAAAAATGTTAGGGTTAATAAAATGGAAATCATCGGGAAAATAACAGGAAAAGAAATAGCATCTGGTGGTTTTTTTTCAGTTAGTTTCATTTTAATTAATGAGGCATGAATCATGATAAAAATACATAATATGATACTACTAGTTAATTTGGCGAGGGTTGTAATAGGCAGGGCATAGGCGAACAGTAAAATGATAACAAGCACTAATAAAGTAGAGTTGACGGGTGTTTGGGTTTTGGAATAAATAACAGAGAATATAGGAGGGGCATTTTGTTGCTTCGCCATACCATAGATAAGCCGTGAAGCCATAATAATTTGTACTAATATTCCGTTGATGATGGAAATCAAAGCAATGATTGAAAATACGATGGGAGATTGGCCTTGAAGTTTAATGATTTCAACCAGAGGCATGTTCGTTTTAATTAGGGCGGTGGTAGGTATTGTGGAAACAATGACCCAGGCTACTAAAAGATATAAAATTGTAGCAGCGATTAAAGCAAGAAAAATGGCTTTTGGAATAGTTTTCTCAGGCTTTATCGTTTCTTCCGCTGTGTTGACCATGTCTTCAAAACCGATATAAGCATAAAAAGCAATAAAAGCCCCCATAAGGATACCGTCATAAGAGTCTGGTAAGGAAAATTGAGTGATATCAATAGAGGTGAATGAATTGCGGCCATAATAAATGATTATCAATAAACCGCCTACTTCCATCAGAGTCATTAACATAATAAGAGTCGCGGATTCACGAATACCCCAAATGGCGAGTCCGCATAGCACCACAACTAAAACAGTAATAGTTAAATAAGGAGAAAAAGAAAAGAACAATTCAAAGTATTTAGCAAACCCATGAGAGAGAGTAGCAGCGGAGATGACTCCAGTTAAAACTACTGTCCAACCAATGAACCCAGATAACCAAGTTTGATGAAATGCTCGGCGTACGTACAGGGCGGACCCCGCACTGAATGGCAACCTCGAGCTTAATTCGGCATAAGATATAGCAGTAAAAAAAGCGATGATGGATGCAATTAAAAAGGATAAAGGGGTAAACTGTTCCGCTTGTTGGGCTACCTCACCAACAAGAGCATAGATTCCGGCACCTAATATAGTTCCAAGTCCATAAAAGGCTAATAATGTTAATGATAAAGTTCGTTTCAAGTGCATAATACCCATTCTATCTGAAGATTCTGGATTATAGAATGGGCTTTTTAGGGCTATGCTATGGCCTAATATTCTTAATTCTATTTTTCACCGGTCACCAGGTAAATGGTGAAATTAAATTGGTATTCTCCTCTAAATTTGGTTTGGCACTCATTATCATAATATTGGACCATAGCCTCATTAAGTTGTTTTATCTCTTCATTAGGCAATTGTCCTTGATAGAAAGCAATACCATTTACGAATTTTCTGAATACATCCAGAGAGGGGAGTGTAATCGATTGTTTGTATAAATTTACTTGAAGATCTTTACAAGCCAGGGATTCCAATTTTTTATTTAAATTATCTAGATTGGCATAGTCTATTGGTGGCTTGAAATCATGCAGCGCTGCCAATTGTCCTGATTTTTTTAATGCATAATAGCTCATGATAAAAGGGTCATCACCGGCTGGAAAAAGAGTTAGGAATTTTCCTCTTGGCTTCAAGGCCTTAATGATATTTGTAAATGCCTGTTTGATATCAGCACATGCCCATTGTAAGCACCAAAAAGAGACGACATAGTCAAATTGCGAGTCGAATTTCATAGTAAGTACATCGTCTTTCTGGACTGAAAAATTAGGATATTCCTTAATCGCTTCTTTGGCTAAATGCAACATATTTTCCGAAGCGTCTATCCCTAGTACAGAACCATAAGGCACTCGCGCAAGAATTTTTTTGGTAAAAGCTCCGTTGCCACAACCTATGTCTAATACCTTGTCGCTAGGATTCAATTTGAGAAAAGGTAGGTATTCTTCAGCAACAGTAGCTTGGATGTAAGACCCAATAGCATAATCATTTGCAGGCCATTCGTGTTCTAACATGATTCTTCCTTAATTTTTAGATGGTTACTTATATGGTTACTTATATAGTTTATTGTTCAGGGATAATAGGATTTAGTAAAGTCATTGCCAGTAAATTAATAAGATTATTAAGGCAATGGTTTTTATTGAGTTGAGTAATATAAATCAAGTATAGTGGGGAGCGTAAAAAATGGGATGTTTTTACTTAAATAGAATACAAAAAGGAGTGGTGCATGTTGAATCAGGATAAGCAAAAAATTGTTTGTGTGCTTTATGATGATCCTAAAGGAGGCTTTCCACCTAAATACGCTCGGGAATCAATTCCTGAAATAGGTCAATATCCAGATGGCCAAAGTTTACCTTCTCCTGCTGCAATTGATTTTACTCCTGGAGAGTTATTGGGTTCTGTAAGCGGTGAATTGGGCTTAAGAGAATTCCTTGAGGGTAAGGGATATCAGTTTGTAGTTACCAGCGATAAAGATGGTCCAAATTCAGTTTTCGCCAGAGAATTAAAAGAGGCTTCCATCGTAATATCTCAGCCTTTTTGGCCAGCTTATTTAACCCGTGACCGCATTGAAGGTTCTCCTAAACTCAAGCTTGCTATTACCGCAGGTGTTGGTTCGGATCATGTTGATTTGCAAGCAGCTATGGAGCATGACATAACCGTATGTGAGGTGACTTATTGTAATAGCATCAGCGTAGCTGAGCATACTGTCATGATGATTCTGAGCTTAGTGCGCGATTATATTCCTCAATATAACATAGTAGTTGATGGTGGATGGAATATTGCTGATTGTGTTACCCGTTCTTATGACCTGGAAGGTATGCATGTAGGATGTGTTGCAGCAGGCCGAATTGGATTGGCAGTTTTAAGGCGCCTAAAGCCATTTGATGTGAAATTACATTACACAGATAGACACAGATTACCCGTACAGTTGGAAAATGAACTGAATCTGACTTACCATTCATCAGTCGAGTCTATGGTGAAAGTATGTGATGTGGTATCGATTCACTGTCCTTTGCATCCTGAAACAGAATATCTGTTTAATGATAGATTAATTAAACAGATGAAGCAGGGGGCTTATTTAATTAATACAGCTCGTGGGAAAATATGTGATCAGCATGCTATAGCCAATGCTCTGAAAACAGGTCATCTGGCAGGTTATGCCGGAGATGTTTGGTTTCCTCAACCTCCAGCCCCAAACCATCTCTGGAGGACAATGCCTCATCATGCTATGACCCCTCATACTTCAGGAACTACCTTATCAGCTCAAGCACGATACGCAGCAGGAGTAAGAGAAATATTAGAGTGTTGGTTTGATGGCAAACCGATTAGAGAAGATTATTTAATCGTACACAATGGTCGTTTAGCCGGAGTTGGCTCTCATTCTTATAGTAAAGGCAATAGTACAAAGGGAGTAGAACAGCAATTGGATTTAGTATAATTAGTAGCACTTCAAAATAGGTCAAATAGATGTGCCCTGTGATACAGCATAAACTGTGCCTTAAGGTATATATATTACCCCGAGTGATCTAATCTCGGGGCGTGATTAGTCTTTTGTTAGAAGTCAAATGTACTGGAGGATTGTTGATTAGAATAACAAGTAGCACTATCGTTAGTGGTTTCTTTTGTGCTGGATGAGAAGAAGGTATGGTTGTTTAAAATATTTTCTCTTTCAAATTGCTCCAAAAAATCATCAGTTTCGTCACTTGTTTTGTCTGTGAACGGTGGGTCAATTGGTTCAGCTTTAGGGAGCAAAGTATCTTCTATTGCTACAATCTCTTGATTTTTATCTGAAGTATATTTTTTCTTTTTTACAGGGCTTATTAAAGCCTTCTCTTCAGATTTGATCCCGAGATCTAAAAGATCCGCGTGCTGTGAAAATAAAAGAACGCATTTCTCCATATCATGTTCAGATTTTATATCTCGTTGCGTTGTATTTCCTGTCCTGACTTGGTGGGTAAAGCACTGGCTATTTTCATTAATTGAAAAATAATCAATTAAAGCTCCAAATCCTTTAAATACATATCTAATCTCTTCTTGAGGGTTATTTGTTGAGATAGGAAAGGCTAAATTTAGCCAGGGATCCATTAAGAACTGTTCATTCACTATCAATATAAAATGGTTGGAGAAAGTTGCCAACCTAAGTGAACGTATCAAATTGTCAGGATTTTGTGCTTGATTTAGCATTAATGCAAAAGCAAAAAATGCTTTTTCTTGGCAATTACCAAAGCCAGATTCTCTGCTATAGATAGCAATTTTAAGAACCTTTTCTAACCAACTTAAAGTGGGATCCTCCAAAATTTCGTCCGCAACCATTTGAGTTGTTTTTACTAATGCAGCATCTTTTTCACTATCTGAAGGCAAATCACAAGAACATATACTTTGTGCTAACTGATTGCCAAGAACAATTTGATCCCACACTTTTTTATTCGCGTCATTGAGCGTGAATTTATCTGTAGTCTCTTTTGCTTTTAATTTAACTTCCTCGACATCATCATGCGCGAGAGCGGCGTGTCGGTTAATTTTGCTTTTTTGTACCCGTTGATGATCAAACTTTCTCTTCTTGGACTCATCTAGGTCTTTTCTTTCATTTTGTTAAAGTCGGCAAAAAAACTTTCCATAAAAGACTTTTGATCGAATTTGCTGGTAGAGGTTGTGGTGCAATTTTTTTGAAACATAGGGGGCTCTATAGATTAATGCAATTAAGATGCCAATATTATATTGATTAAATATTAAGCTAATATTAAGATTGCCTTAAATTTAAAAAATATGAGTATATTTATTTCAAAGCAGGTGCTAGAGGTAAAGCAAGTATGGTTTTAATCCATCAGGATAAAAATTTTATTGTGAAACCTAGGGTATTTGTTCAGCAATGGGGATTTTATGAATAATATAGAATTAATCAAAAAAGCGGCAGAGGAATCTGTAAATTATATTAACGAACACATCCAAGCCTGCAATATATCTAACCGCAAAAAGGATAATAAGTTTTTTGCACCTCTTGTTTATCTATGTCAAAAGAAATGTGACGCTATTCTGGGTAATGTGGAAATCAGTCTGTTGGAACGTCTTTTACAATGTGCTGATGTAATTGAACAATACCAGGCTGGAAATTGCATGCAACAGGCCTTTTTGGCATTTAAACAATTAATCACGAAATTTATTCAGCTCGAGTTATCTAACAATCAGTCTTGTATACCAATGTCTATAATGACGACTTCAAATCATTCTTTTTTAATTATTAATAATAATATTGTATGTGATCCCTTTTTTAAATTTGTAGGGGATTTGAAAGATTATAAATACAGTGGTAAGAGAAGGGAAGAATACTTTGGGATTCGCTCTGATTGGACTTGTTTTGATGGAATAATCTATGATGAAAATTCTATTCATTTTGCTGACAGATTCCTAAAAAATACGGTTAGCTGTGATGACTCTACGAAAATGTCACGTGCTGGAACTCATTAGAAATACCGAATAACTTCTAATTGTTTGTGATGATTTTCATAGCTTTCTTGTTGTAGTATCTACAGAATATCAATTTGAGTACGGTCATATCCCTATATTTCCGTTTTAGGCGTCATTTTTGAGGTAAGCTAATATGAATTCTTTAGAAGATAAAATTGTATTGATAACCGGAGTTTCTAGCGGAATTGGACGAGCATGTGCCCAGATGTTTGCTGCCCAAGGCGCTAGAATTATCTTGGCTGCGCGTCGGGTTGAACGTTTGCATGAATTAGCCAATGAGCTCAAGCAGATTAATAATAAGGGACATTATGTTCTTCCGCTTGATGTCAGCAATAAGCAAATGGTTAAGCAACAAATCGAATCTCTGCCTCATGAATGGAGTTGTGTTGATGTGTTAATTAATAATGCAGGACTGGCTTTGGATACCTTACCACTGACCCAAGGCATAATGGAACATTGGGACGTTATGATTGATACGAACATAAAAGGATTGCTGTATATTAGCCGTTTAATTATTCCTGGGATGTTAGAGCGTAATAGTGGGCATGTTATTAATATTGGTTCCATAGCAGGTCATGAGTGCTACCCTAATGGGAAT
Source organism: Legionella norrlandica (assembly GCF_000770585.1). Taxonomy (GTDB): domain Bacteria; phylum Pseudomonadota; class Gammaproteobacteria; order Legionellales; family Legionellaceae; genus Legionella; species Legionella norrlandica. Next base: position 14,957 of record NZ_JNCF01000026.1, read on the forward strand.
GTTTATTCTGCAACGAAACATGCGGTTCATGCTATATCTAAATCTATGCGATTAGACTTATTAGGATCTGCAATACGTGTTACGGAAATTGCACCAGGAGCTGTTGAAACAGAATTTAGTGAGGTTCGTTGGAAAGACAAACAGCGTGCAAAAGATTTTTACAAAGATTTTCAACCTCTTTTGGCGGAAGATATAGCAGACGCTGCGTTATATTGTGTTACTAGACCTCAACATATTGATATTGAAGAAATGATAATAATGCCGACTGTACAAGCATCTGCAAATCATTTGTCAAGAAAGGGTAGACAATAAATTCAATAATTGTTCAAAAATTTGCCAACAATGGATCTGTTAGTCTATTATTTTACATATAGGTGATGACAGATCCTGGCTGAACCAATTAATAGTATCAGATTAGGAGGTCGTTTTGGAGGGTGGTGTGTAAGCCTGCAAAAAGCGGGAAACCTAAAGCTCTACATAAATCTCCACAGTATATTTCAGTTGCGGCTCAGGGACCGGGACGTCGTTACCTCTACCAATATACCCTTACCTTAATAAACTCACCACGACCAATTTGAGCAATTAAAGATCCTTTATTATAATTAAAGAACAATTATGTTGCCAGGAAGCAATTATGAAGAGGTTAATTATTGCAGTTGTTGCTAGTGCACCATTATTCCTGATAACTGGATGTGCAGTTGATGGAGTAGCTGTTGAAGAGGTTTCTTACGATTCAGGTTATAGTAATGATTATGTTTATTCTGTAGGGTATTACAGTAATCGTCCTTATTGGGGTAATAATTATTATTATTCGACTTCTTTTGTAGGTCCTTATGGATATTGGGGCGCTGAATACGATAATTACTAATCTTCAGGATTAGTCTAGGCTCTCATGGTCTCTGCATCCTGCAGATGGCTAGCAGGAATATAGAGACCAAAGGATGAGCTGCACTAAATCAATAAATATTGGTTTAGTTGTGATTTATTACTACTCTTTGGCCCGGGAGACGTATTCACCTTTGCGAGTGTCTACTTTAATAAACTCACCAGTTTGAACAAACAAAGGTACCCGAACTACTGCACCTGTTTCTAAAGTAGCAGGCTTTCCACCACCGCCTGAAGTATCTCCTCTCAACCCAGGATCAGTTTCGGTAATTTGCAAAATAACGAAAGTGGGAGGGGTTACTTGTATTGGTTCATTATTCCATAAAGTAACTATGCAAATGTCTTGCTCTTTTAGCCATTGTGCCGCATCGGCTAACACAGCAGTGCTTATTGCATATTGCTCAAAAGAATCAGGAACCATAAAATGCCAATACTCGCCATCATTATAAAGGTATTGCATTTCTACATCGGCAACATCAGCGGATTGCAATGTTTCTCCAGACTTAAAAGTACGTTCAACAACACGCCCTGTTTTTAGATTACGAATTTTTATGCGAGTGAACGCCTGGCCTTTTCCAGGCTTCACAAACTCACAGTCCAGAATGCTACATGGAGCATCATCAACCATTACTTTTAAGCCGTTTTTAAATTCATTAGTGCTATAGATCGCCATTTATGCTCCATAGTTGAGATTTTGCTGTAATTTAGTTAAAGTTCGCACAGTTTATCAAGTCTGTAATATTAATGCGAGAGACCTCTTTGAGTTGGCAAAAAATTTTAGCACAAGGGTTGACTTCAGCAACCGATTTATTAAATTTTTTAGAGCTTCCTATACCAGAAAAAAGCCCATTAGTTGAAAAACAATTTCCAAGTCGGATTCCTTTGGGGTTTGCTAAACGAATGCAAAAGAGAAATCCTCAAGATCCGCTATTATTACAAGTTCTTGCCAAAGAAGAAGAGCTTATCGAGACAGAAGGTTATTTTAACGATCCTCTAAGTGAAAATCCTACCCTTCTTAAGGGACTATTGCATAAATACCACGGGCGTGTTTTGTTAACTTTAACGGGGGCTTGTGCCGTTAATTGCCGCTATTGTTTCAGAAGGCATTTCCCCTATCATGCTAATAATCCAGGACGGCAAGGATGGAAAGATGTTTGTGCGTATATTGCCGAAGATGCTAGTATTACTGAAGTTATTTTAAGTGGTGGTGACCCATTACTTGCTTCTGATTTGGTATTGGCAGAATTAATTCAACAATTAGAAAAGATTCCTCATATACACACATTGCGTATTCATTCACGTATCCCTATAGTCTTCCCAGAGCGGATTGACAAAGATTTCCTTAACTTGTTGACCAATACTCGGTTTCAGAAAGTGATTGTTGTTCATTGTAATCACCCTCAAGAATTGGATGAAAGTGTATTTCAAGCGTGCTCAGGTTTAAGGCAATCAGGATGTTACTTATTAAATCAAACTGTCTTGTTGGCTGGTATTAATGATGATGCGACCGTTTTAGCCAGGTTAAGTCATGCTTTATTTAAATATGGGATAATGCCTTATTATCTCCATCTCTTAGATAAGGTGAGAGGTGCAGCACATTTTGATATGCCCTTGGTTAGAGCGCGAGAAATTTATCAGCAGTTGCAAGTTCTTTTACCAGGATATTTATTGCCGCGTCTGGTACGCGAAGAGCCTGGGAAGACGAGTAAAACGCTTCTGCTTTGAACAGGGGATGTTCGCGATTCATTTTCATCAAGACTCAAGAAATATTTCTGATCGTTGCTTATGCAAAAAAGTATCAATTAAATAGGTTTATCTTCTTCTTCATAAAGTGCGATTAGTTTTTCCTGAGCACAACTATTACCTTGTGTGATATGCTTATATGTTCCATCGCTTTGCATTTCCCAAGTATTACTATTATCTTCGAGATAATTTTTAATAATTTCATTTTTGATTCTTTTTTTACATTCTTCATTGTAAATTGGGAACATAATTTCAATGCGATTGTATAAATTTCTTTCCATTAAGTCAGCACTAGAGCAAAAATAATGTTCTTCTTCACCAAGTTGGAAATAAAAGACTCGATGATGCTCAAGAAATCGGCCTATAAAAGAAAGTACTCTAATATTTTCTGATACATCTGGTAACCCAGGTTTTAAGCAACATACTCCACGGACGAGAAGATTAATTTTAACTCCAGCCTGCGAGGCTTTATATAATGCTTGAATCATCACTTTATCAGTTAATCCATTTACTTTAAGCATAATTTCAGTTTCTATTCCTTCTGCTGCAGCGGTACTGCATTGTTCAATGAATTGCAGAAGTGTTTTTTGTAGCGTAAATGGAGAGTGGCTTAAGGCCCTTAACTTGACTACTTTCCCCAGCCCAGTTAATTGCTGAAAAATAAGTTGGGCATCAGAAGTAATCGTAGGTTCACTGGTTAAAAGACCAAAATCTGTATATCGTTTCGCTGTGTGTTCATGATAATTTCCTGTACTCAAGTGCACATAACGTTTTAATTTGCCATGTGTTCTTCTAACGACCAATGTCATTTTAGCGTGTGTCTTATAACCTACCACGCCATAGAGTACTAGAATACCCGCTGCATGAAGCTTATTAGCTAATTTTAAGTTGGATTCTTCATCAAAACGAGCACGGAGCTCAATGACTGCAGTGACTTCTTTCCCTGAATGAGCTGCATTAACTAAGGCATCCACCATAATCGATTCCGAGTGAGTTCTATAAAGAGTCTGGTTAATTGCCAACACATTGGGATCTGCTGCTGCTTGTCTAACAAAATCTATTACCAAATCAAAGGATTGGTAAGGATGGTGTAACAATATGTCCTGCTCATCAAGTACATTAAATAAATTGCGTTGTGATTTGGGGAGTTTTGGGTATTGAGGTGTGAAGAGAGGATAATTCAAATCAGGTCTGTCAATACTGTTAATTGCGCTCATATATCTTTGCAAATTAACTGGTCCATCGCAATAATAGGTGTCCTCATGTCGTAAATGGTATTTCTGAAGAAGAAAATCAACAATTTTTTCAGGACACTTGTTCTCGATTTCTAATCTGACCACATGACCATAATGGCGAGAAAATATTTCTCTTTGCACCGCCTTGGCTAAATCGTCAATTTCTTCTTCTCTTAAGAAAAGGTCACTATTTCGCGTGAGTCGAAACGAATAACAACCGCTAATCTCCATCCCCGGGAATAAACTATTGATATGCGTTTTAATAATAGAAGATAAATAAACAAAATAATGCGCATCTCCACATAGTTCAGACGGCAAATGAATCATACGCGGTATGGAGCGCGGGGCATGTACCACAGCATAATTGATGTTGCGGTCAAAGGCATCTTTCCCACTTAATGAAATTATAAAGTTCAAACTTTTGTTAATAAGGCGTGGTAATGGATGGGCTAAATCAAGAGCGATAGGACTTATCACAGGTAAAATTTCGTGTTTAAAATAATGTTTTGCCCATAAATGGATGTCATCAGTCCATTGGTGAGTTTCCAAAAAGTGGATATTTTCTTTTCGTAAAGCCGGTAGTAATTGTTTGTTAAAGATGCTATAGAGCTGATCTATTAAAGCGTGAGCCCTTTGACTTATTTGACTAAATGCCTCCTCGGCTCTGAGTCCATCTATGGTTAATTTTCCAGAAGACATGGCGATTTTTTCTTTAAGTCCAGCCACGCGTATTTCAAAAAACTCATCAAGATTACTACTACAAATACTAAGAAATCGCATTCTTTCTAGTAAAGGTACGCTCTCATCATTGGCAAGCATGAGAACCCGTTGATTAAATGCGATAGCAGAAAATTCTCTGTTGATATAATAATCCGGGTTATCCAGAGTAATATCCATGGGGAACTCCATGTAACATATCAAATTAATTAAGTAGTAGTTTATAATACCGTGAATTGTTGAAAACGTATCATATAATTTTATTACTTATCAAATATATCATTATGTTACGAGTAGCCAGTGCGTGTACGTCAGCCTAGCGAACCAGAAAAAAACTAATTACTATAAAAACTAAAAAACCATAAAAAGGTGATAAATTCCAAAAGGCCAGTGCAAGGAAAAACAAAATAGTGCAAATGACAATAGAAATCGAGTAATAAACATCGATAACACCTTGTACTACTGAAAAGGTAGCTGCGGCTAATAACGCTAGGGCGCCATATTGTACTGAGATCATCACTTTGCGAGTAATTGGACTATTATGTGAAGTTAACCACTGATATCCTAAAATAGCCATAATTAACCCTGGTAAATTAAGGCAAACAATTGCAAGGGCTAAACCCATTATCCCTGCTGCTTTATATCCTATTAGTCCTGCCAGCTTTATTCCTGTTAATCCTGGGAATAAAAAGCTTGAGCCTAACATCCCAACAAATTCCTCTTTCCCAATCCAATGCCTGTAAGTAACTGCTTCATATTCCAGCAGTTTTAACATGGAATTCCCGCCGCCTAAGGATATTAGTCCAATTTTTCCAAAGCTATAGATGATTTCAATTAAAGTTTTTATCATGGTTTTAAAATACTTTTTAAAAAGGCAACATAGTCACCTGAAGCCTGGTTTCCAAATAAAAGTGTGCTAATATTTTCAACCAAATTCAGCGATCTGCCCTCAACACAAGCGCTAAAATATACTTTATTATTTATTTCAAGACGAGCGAGTTCAAGTTTAATATTAGGGGTTGTAGAAAATTTAAAGATAAAAGCTTCTTTTTTTACCAAAACTGCAACCCCCCCTGTATTCACTTTTTTTAATAAATCTTCTCTTTCTATATGAAAGTCATTGTCATGACGAAGAGAGTATTGTGGGTCATCAAGATTTATTTTGGGTCCAAAACCTAATGTTGAGCCCGATTGTTTAATAAGGGGTTTGTACAGCAATTGATTACGTCTTTGTTTGATGTTGTAGTTGGAGTCGGGTAATAAGTAGTAGTAGTCTTCTTTATGTTTTTGTTGATAGTTAGCAAGGTCAAGCAAGGCATTATCGATGTTATTTAAATGGATGGTTTGATCGGCGAACCAAAAATAGCGTTTTTCCCATTTTAACTTGTCTCGAACATAAGGACTAAAAGTTGTTAACGGTATTGTTCTATTAGTGGGAAATTCAAAATTCCAAATCAATCGTTGCATTATCGTTATTTCACTCTTTATTTTTTGTTTACGCTAGATGATTTGATTTATTTTAGCAAGTTTCTTAAAACTTCAGCAGTTAAAAAGGATTATCCCTCGCAAAATAAAGAGTAAAAGGTATATACTGATGTTCTGTTTCTTATTTTAGAGACCCTAAATTAGAAAAAGCATTTGGGCAACATGGTGAGATTGCCTACTGTAATTTTCTAACTTTAAATAGCAAAGGAAGGTATTTTTATGGCGATTTTGTTCTTTTTAATTTATTTAGCTTTTACCCTAGTGGTACTGTACAGAACGATGGGCCCTTTGATTTGGGAAATTGGAAGCATAGTTTACTTAATGCCCGCTACTTTCTATTTTGGTTTCCCTTGGGTCATAGGTATTTTAATTTGGTTATTTATTATCGTAGCGGTGTTGGTGATTCACGTTGAGCCATTGCGATTCTTTATTAGTGATTATTTGTATAAGACAGCAGGAAAATCGATTCCTAAGCTCTCTAAAACGGAAGAGGAAGCATTGAATGCTGGGGATACCTGGTTAGAGCAAGATATTTTTGTAGGGCAACCAGATTGGCAAAGGTTATCTGCTGTTTCTACCGAGTTAACCGAAGAAGAGCAATCATTTTTAGATAATGAAACTAATACCTTATGTGCCATGTTGGATGAATGGGAGATTAGCCAGGAATATGACTTACCTCCCAAGGTTTGGAATTACATCAAAGAGAGTGGTTTTTTAGGATTGGTTATACCTAAGGAATATGGTGGTAAAGGTTTTTCCGCCCGTGCTCATTCCGATATTGTAATGAAAATTGCCACCCGTTCGGGAGTAGCCGCAGTAACTGTGATGGTACCTAATTCTTTGGGACCAGGTGAATTAATAAATTATTATGGGACTGATGAGCAAAAGTCTTATTATCTCCCACGTCTTGCTAAAGGGGTAGATATTCCTTGCTTTGCTTTGACTGAACCAGGTGCCGGGAGCGATGCAACATCCATTCAATCAGAAGCGATAGTGATTAAAAAGACAATAGACGGCAAGTCAGTACTTGGTTTAAATATTACCTTGGATAAACGTTGGATTACTTTAGCGCCTATTGCTACTTTAATAGGTTTGGCTGTGAACTTAAAAGATCCAGAGGGGTTTTTAAATGGTGAAGGTCAAGAAGGGATCACCTGTTTACTTATTCCAAGGGATACTGAAAATCTTGAAATTGGCAATAGGCATTTGCCCGCCGATCAGCCGTTTATGAATGGAACTTTACGGGGCAAGGATATTTTTGTACCGATTGATACAATTATTGGTGGTCAGAAGCGGGCAGGATCAGGTTGGCAAATGCTGGTTGAATGTTTATCAATAGGGCGCTCAATCTCGCTTCCAGCATTGGGTGCGGGCTCTTCTTCTGTGGCTTATTTAACAACCGGTGCTTTTGCCAGAGTTCGTCGCCAATTTAATGTAGAAATTGCACAGTTTGAAGGAGTAGAAGAAAAACTTGCTGAAATAGCCGGATTGAATTATTTAATCAATTCTACGCGATTACTAACTGTTGCTGCGGTTAATGAGAATAAAAAACCTTCTGTTGCTTCCGCGATTACCAAATATTTTAATACAGAGTTGGCGCGTGTTGTGGTAAATGATGCAATGGACGTCCATGCCGGGCGAGCTGTTGTTGTTGGGCCACGTAATTATTTAAATAGCTTATATCAAAGTGTACCTATTTCCATTACAGTCGAAGGTGCCAATATTATGTCCAGAAATTTATTGATTTTTGGACAAGGCTCTATGGCTTGTCATCCTTTCATTCGCGATGAATTCTATGCCATCGCAGGCCAGAATAAAGATGCGTTTAGAGAGGTAATCTGGAAGCATATTAATTATTTTATGAAAAATTTCGCTAAAGCAGTTTGTTCAGCATGGACTGGGGGCTTATTTATTGCTGCCCCAGACAATCCAATAAAAAAAGAATATAAGAAATTAGCTCGTTTAAGTCACGCTTATTCTTGGCTTGCTGATTTCTCGTTGATCTATTTGGGGGGAGATTTAAAAAGACGGGAACGTTTGTCGGCCAGATTAGCGGATGGCATGTCGTATCTTTATATGGCTATGGCGACTTTGCGGAACGTGGAATTGAATCAAGAACATCCAGATGAACAATTGCATGCACGGTGGGCGCTAGCCTATTGCTTTTATCATGCCCAAAAATCAATGATTGCTCTTTGTCATAATTTTCCTTCCAAATTTTTAGGTTTTATTGTTCGTGTGTTTGCATTTCCATTTGGACAAACTATGCGTTACCCCTCAGACAAGTTGGATAGTAGATTGGCAAGATTAATGACTCATAATAATCATTATCGCGATCATCTGAAAAAATCAGTTTTCCTCAGTGGAGATCCTAAACAACCTGTAGACCGAATGGAGCAAGCTTTACAACTTATCATTAATACGGATACGTTGGCTAAGAAAGTAAGTGATTTGAAAAAATATAAATTTAGTAAATTAGAAGGAAAGTTAAAAGAAAAAGTTGAGAATGGTCAGTTATCCCAACAAGAAATGAATGATTTTCTCACTGTTGAAGAAGCTCGCTGGGATGCTATTTTAGTGGATGAGTTTACTTTTGATTCCATGAAGAAAAAAACATTTCATTCTGTTATTGATAAAATGAAATCTCCATTGGTGTGATTTTTACAGACTTTTAACGTCTTTATACAAACCAGTGCTCAATAAATGAACCTGGTTTGCTATAATTTCTCTATAGTTATCAGTCTAAAATAAATAGGCGAGAGTAAGTGATGGCAGTAAAAAGATTACCTACAAAACAAGCATTACTAGAGGCAATGGAAGTTGGTGAAACATCTATTGAAGCGGCAGAGTATATGGCAACAAGATTTGCTGAGATTTTAACTGAAGCAAAATTGTTACCACAATGCCAGGATATGCTCGACAAAATCAATGAATATGCCCAGTATGTTAGATTTAAGTTGTTATCAGCGGCTCAAGCTTGGTCTGGTGAAGCAAGACCGACTTCTGAACTTCAGAATGTACAAGAAAATAAAGCTAGATTTTTGGCTAGTAATACGCAAGATTTGCCGGCTGGATTAAAAGTAGAAATTCAAATCGGAGACGATGCTAGAATACTTCGGGGATATTCTCCTAAGGCAGATCAAGATCAGCTAAAAACTTTAGATGGTTTATTAGACGGATGGCTTGCCAAAAATGATCTTGCAGTTTCAGGTGGGAAAGTAGTTAAAACGGATGCGGCCGGCAATAAAGTTGAAATAAATCCAGAGGAAATTAGGAATTTGATAAATGATAGCGAAAAAGGAGTTGCTAAGTATTTTGAGGATAAGGGGGTAAGTATAGGAGTAATACAACGTACTTACGGCCCTCAAGAAACCAAGCGAGAAGAAGTGAGGCGGGCTATTGAAGCCGGCACTGAAGCCGAAGTGCCAACAACTCCTTCAGCCAGGTAGAAATAAAAGCGGCAATCGTGTTTTGATATTTTTAGAGATTGTGGTTGGCTGCCTGAAGCCTATTCAGGGAACCTATATCAAACCAGATTCCAGAATGAATGCTTCCAGTCGCTCTATTTTGTTCTACATGTTTTTTGATTAAAGGTGTAACAGAATATCGACCTTGCTTACAGTCTGCAAATACTTTAGGCGTATAACAAGCTATTCCTGAAAAAGTGTAAATTGGGTTTGTATTAGTGAGTTGGAATTCATTTTTTAAACCAAAATCTCCATAATGAAGTAAAGAAGGATTTCTGGGGATTAAAATAAGATGCAATGCATCAATGAGTTGAGTTCGCAGGCTAGCGAAATCAAAGTCAGTATAAATATCGGCATTGACCGTTAAAAAGGGATCGCTCCCTAATAGAGGTAAGGCGTTTACAATACCCCCTCCTGTTTCAAGGCCTCCAGGTGGTTCAGGTGAATAGAGAATTTCTACACCCCATCGTTTTCCATTCCCTAAGTACTGGCGAATTTTTCCTCCCAGGTAAGCATGGTTAATTATTAGTCTTTCAAAACCAGCTTTAGCTAAATTGATTACGTGATATTCAATCAAAGGTTTGTTTTTTATTTCACACAATGCCTTAGGTATCTTGTCTGTAAGTGGTCGTAATCGTTCTCCGCGACCTGCTGCAAGAATCATTGCAGTATTCATGGTAAGTAAACCCGCTGTTGAAAGAAATTAAAAAATGGACGCAATTCTTCATACATTTCGGTACATTCCAACACATATTTTAAGGTTAAAGGTAAATCGTTAAGATATCCAGCCTTATTGTCACGTAAATATAAGCGACAAAAAACGCCTAATACTTTTAAGTGTCTTTGTAAGCCACATAAATCAAAGGCACGAATAAACTCTGGTAAAGAATAAATGGTGGCGGTCGGACATTTTTTATAAAAATAGGTTACCCAGTCTAAAATTTTTTCCCTGGGCCATGAAATGTAACAATCTTTTAGTAGTGAAACTAAATCATAGGTGAGCGGCCCTTCCATGGCATCCTGAAAGTCAATAGTCGCTAAGCAACTATGCTGATTTTCTACCAGCATAAGATTCCTGGAATGGTAATCCCGGTGAATAAAGACCAATGGCTGCTTGGCCACCTCATTGGCAACCCATGCGATGCTTTCTTGAAAAAGCAGTACTTCCTTTTGATTAAGCTCAAGAGAAAGATACGCATTGAAAAACCATTCCAGACATAAGTTCATTTCTTTAAGCATAAAAGCTTTATCAAATGGCGGCAGGTTAGGATCTGCTGTAGGACATTGCTGAATTTGCAGTAACAAATCTATGGCATGATGGTAGTAATTATCCGCTGTATCATTACGCAGTTTATTTAATAATAATTGATCTCCTAAATCACTCAATAATAAAAAGCCGTACTTTTCATTGATTGCAATAATCTTTGGAACAGGTATTTTGGCTTGATTCAGAATATTGGCAATAGTTAAAAAGGCTCCAATATTTTCTTTTTCCGGAGGCGCATCTATAACTATTTGAGTTAATCCATTGTACCGAATCCGGAAATATCTCCTGAAACTTGCGTCTCCTGCAAGAGGAACTAAAACAAAATCTTCTTGTTTTATAGTTTGAGTCAACCACTCTTTCAGTGCGTTTTCTCTGTCATGCATGATATACTTCCCATTTTAATTTCAAATGTGCAATTGATATGCTCGTCATAAAGAGGAGCTTTATTGTGCAAATAATAAGGCATTTTGTTAGCTGTGAACATGAGGTTTTATAAAAAGCTAATTATACTTCGCGCAGAGCGTTTTTTAAAATCCAAGGCCAGGATAGATCTCCTTTTCGCTTTTAAAAGCACAAAAAAATGGCTGCATCAAAAAAAAGACATTGATGGCCGAAAGAGGAGTATTTTCTTTGCGCTTGTCATCTTATTGCGATGCCTATTTTATTGTTATTCAAAACAGATATCCTCAAAATGGAAACAATCACTTTCTTCACTAAAATGGGTATTTATTTGCACTGGAATGAGTGCATTTGTTTTATCCATGATTAATTATCAGAATGTGGCTTACTCTGCAGTATTGATAAGCGAACCTGTTCAAGCTTGTGTCATTGCAAGAGAGGTTGATTTAACAAACGAACTAAGAGATAAATTAGCTCAATGTTTAGGTTGGCAAGCTGATCAAAATCTTCCTGTATGCTCAGGTCAGTATACTCCAATTGCAGTAACACCATTGGCAAGTCCAGAAGAAATCCGCATTATGGCGGATAGCGTTTCTTTTTACCGCACTCAGAAATCTACTCTCTCTGGAAATGTTGAAATGCAGCAAGATCAAAGGGTCGTGAATGCGCAAACAGCTTATGTATATAGAGATCCAAAAACGAATCAAGTTACAAAAATTGAATTTTTGGGATATGTTCGTTATACAGAACCTGATCGAATGATGATTGCGAGAAAAGCTGTTGTTTATCCACAAGATAAGTCAGGAGAAGTGGAGGATGTCTTATATCGATTTAATACGGATAGACGTAGTGCATTATTGCCTGCCTGGGGCAGAGCAAGCTTAATAAAACGTTTTGCAAACGAGGATTATTTTTTGAAAGGCGCCACTTATACGACCTGTGCTCCTCGAGACAAGGCTTGGTCTATTGAAGCAGAGTCAATTAGTTTGGATAAGGCCAAAGGAAAAGGAGTGGCTCGGAATGCAAAATTACGTATTAATGAATGGCCGGTTCTTTATACTCCCTATTTAAGCTTCCCAACTAATAAAGACAGAAAATCAGGTTTTCTAATGCCTATAGTAGGATATTCTAATGTGGGAGGTGCCGATTTAGGTATTCCTTATTATTGGAATATGGCGCCAAATTATGACATGACTTTAGTTCCTCATCTTTATACAAAACGTGGCATGATGATGGGTGGACAATTTAGATATTTGACCCCTAAGAGCAATGGAATATTGAATGGAAATTTTTTGCCAAACGATAAAGCATTTGGTCAATTTTTAAAAAATAATGAGCCACAGTTCCCACAGCTTAAAGGGATTTCTACAAATCGCTGGGAATTAGGGATTCTTGACTCAACTAAGCTCTTTCCAAATCTTCAATTCAATGTCAATTTTCAGCAAGTTTCTGATGATTATTATTTGCAAGATTTTAGTACTAATCTGGCATTGATCACGCAGAGGCAATTATTGCGCCAAGCCGATTTAACTTATTATACTGAAAATTGGACGTTTAGAGGTATGGGACAAAGCTATCAAACACTCCATCCTATTAATGAAATCCCCATTTCTCCTGTTTATGAACGGTTGCCACAGCTTATGGCACGTGGGTACTACTATGATTTACCTTTTAATGCCAATTTAAATATTCTTGGTCAATATGATCAGTTTCACTGGCCCAATGATTCATGGAATATAACTACTAACAATATGCCACAAGGTCCTAGGTTACACCTTAACCCTATCTTATCCGTGCCTGTGATAAAGCCGTGGGGATATATTACTCCTTCGGTGCAGTTTGTAGAAAATTATTATGATGTTTCAAGGAATTATACATGGGGGTCACCGCGTGCTAATTATAATCTGACTATTCCTCGATATAGCGTGGATAGTGGAGTGTATTTTGAGCGAGATCTAACCTTGAAAGGGATATCTTACGTACAAACCCTAGAACCCAGAATATTCTATTTGCGCGTGCCTTATTATAACCAAACAGTTATCCCGGTTTATGATTCCGGCTTGATGATTTTTAATGTAGATCAATTATTTAGAACAAATCGTTTTTCGGGTTTCGATCGGATTGGTGACGCCAATCAGCTAAGTTATGCTATGACTACACGATGGCTAGTGGAAGAAACCGGAGCTGAAAGGGCCAATTTTTCTATCGGGCAAATTAAATATTTTAGTGATCGTAGGGTGCAACTTTGTCAAAATCCAACTGGGTTTTGCATTGATAATCCTGATGCCTTTGGAAATTTATCTTCCACTTATGGTACATCACCTATTGCTTCGAGAGCAGTTTATAAATTTAATCCCGCTTGGGGGATAACAGGAGATTACATTTGGGATCCGACAACAAATGCTACCAATAATGCCGATCTGAATTTACATTATCAGCCATCACCTAATGCCATTATTAATGGGGGATATAGTTATCTGGTCAATGGGGATGTGACCCAAGTAAGGAATAATGGCTCGGCCAATAATGCGTTGCATCAAGCAATTCTTGCAGCAGCATGGCCACTTAGTGATAAATGGAGTGGTATTGGCGCATATAGTTATAATATTAGCAAAAATTACAGCATGATGTCATTTCTTGGTGCACAGTATGATAGTTGCTGCTGGGCTATACGTGTCTTGGGGGGGCGTACGTTTAAAAGTTTAAATGCACAGTTTGAACCTCAATATAATAATAATATTTATTTGCAAATATTGCTAAAGGGCTTAGGATCAGTAGCAAGCACTGACCCAAGTGGTATACTGAATACGTATCTTCCAGGGTATAATGATCCTTTTCAACGCCACTAATCTATTGTTATTAGATAGTGATTTGGGTATAAATTAAACAAATTTGCTTGTATTTTGATAAAGAATGACATAAATTGCCCGACAGAATGTAAATGAGGATTAAGGCATGTTTAAAAAAGTAGCATTGGTATGCATTTTGTTTTCAGGAATGTGTTTCGCAGAAGGGAAACAACTATTAGATAAAGTGGTTGCTATAGTCAATGATAGTGTTATCACTTCAAGCGAACTTAATGCTCAAGTTGAATTATCGAAAAAGCAAATTATTGCTCAGAATATGCAAATGCCAGAAGAATCAGTACTTCGTAAGCAAGTGCTGCAACATTTGATTGATGTTGATTTAGAAATGCAAATGGCAAAGCAAAATGGTATTACCGTTGATAATGCAGAACTTAATGACGCGATAGAAAAAATAGCTGATGCCAATCGGCTTAGCTTATCTCAGCTGCGTGAAGAAATTACCAAACAAGGAATTAGTTGGCAAGAATACAGACAGAATATTCGTAAAGAAATAATAATTAGCAGGGTTCAACAAAAAGCGGTAGGGAAAGATATCGTCGTTACAAATGAGCAAGTAGAACAATATTTAAAAGCAGAAGGACAAATACGTGACTCTAGCCTAACGTATCATTTAAAAAATATTGTTATCCCCTTAAATGAAGAGCCGACTACTGAACAACTGAAAAAAGCAAAAATCGAAGCGGAAAGCTTATTAAATAAAATTAAAAAGGGAGAAGATTTTAGCCGTCTAGCAATAGAAGAGTCCAGTGGAGAGTTTGCACTAGAAGGAGGCGATTTAGGCGAGCGTCATTTAGCTGAATTACCTGAGGTATTTGCTAAGGAAGTGGTGCATATGAAAGTTGGGCAGGTAGCAGGACCAATACGGACAGGCAATGGATTTCATTTAATAAAATTAATTGCTATTGGCGGGGAAAGCCAGCGCCATGTAATCACTCAGACCCATGTTCGGCACATACTGCTTAAACCTGATGCGAGTATGGTACCATCTGAAGCTATTAAACAAGTTAATAATATTTACCAGCAAATAAAATCAGGAAAGGATTTTGCTCTAATGGCCAAGCAATATTCACTTGATGCGGCCAGTGCGGTAAAAGGTGGCGATTTAGGATGGGTTAATCCTGGTGAGTTAGTTCCAGAATTTGAAAAAGCTATGAATAAGTTGCCATTGCACAAGGTCAGCAAACCTGTAAAAACCCAATATGGCTGGCATCTTATTGAAGTTATTGAGCGTAAGCAGAAGGACGATTCTGAGGCCTTTAAGAAGCAGCAAGTCAGACAATTTTTACAACAGCGTAAATTTGTAGAAGCGGTGCAAAATTGGCAACAACATTTACGATCCCAAGCGTATATCAACATTGTTGATAAGGATTTAGCATGACCCCACTGCTTATTAGCAGTGGTGAACCAGCAGGCATTGGTCCAGACTTATGCTTGGCTTTGGCCGACTCTGGTTTCCCTGCTGTAATCTTAGGAGATCTGTCTTTATTTAAAGCCAGAGCTAAAGAATTAAATCTTTCCATAGAGTTTTTAGAATACCGATCTGGGCATCCTATTAAGAACAAGCGGGGTTGCTTAACAATATTTTCTGTCCCCTGTGATGCGCCAGTGACGACAGGTCAGTTAAATCCTAAAAATGCGGCATATGTGATCAAATTATTAACTTTAGGGGCTACTCTATGCTCTAAAGGCGAGTTTTCTGCTTTAATTACTGCCCCAGTCCATAAAGCTAATATCAATGCTTCTGGACTAGCCTTCACCGGCCACACAGAATTTTTTGCTAGTTTCTTTGGTATAGGAACTGTTGTGATGATGTTAGCATGCCAACAAATGAAGGTAGCTTTAGTGACAACTCATCTTCCTTTACGACTAGTTCCTGACGCTATCAATTCGTCACTAATTATCCAAGTCATTAAACAATTGCATCATTCATTAAAATATGATTTTGGAATTCAGCATCCAAAGATCAAAGTGGCTGGTTTAAACCCACATGCAGGAGAATCAGGTTATTTAGGGCGAGAAGAAATTGAAGTAATTGCCCCCGCCTTAGGTATTTTGAAGCAGCAAGGTATTGATGTATTAGGTCCTTTACCAGCAGATACTCTGTTTATACCTAATAATGAAAACAGCTGTGATGCGTACGTAGCAATGTACCATGATCAAGGATTGCCAGTTTTAAAATATGCAGGATTTAATGAAGCAGTCAATGTCACTTTGGGATTGCCTATAATCCGTACTTCTGTTGATCATGGAACTGCCTTGGAACTAGCAGGTAAAAACAAAGCCCATCCAGGCAGCATGATTGCAGCCGTTGAGATGGCGAGGGATATAGTTTTAACAAGGATAAAATAAAATGTCTCGAGTTAGTTTAATCGCTGCAATAGATGAAGCCGGAGGGTTAGGAGCTAATAACCAACTATTATGTTACTTGCCTGCTGATTTACAGCATTTTAAATCAATAACGATGGGAAAACCTATTGTGATGGGTCGAAAAACTTATGAATCAATAGGAAAACCACTTCCTGGCAGGCTAAATATTGTAGTAAGTCATTCCTTTACACCCAGACCAGGGCTAGTTGTTGCCAACTCATTAGAAGAGGCTCTTAAGCAGGCAGCTAATGCTCCTGAAGTAATGATTATCGGAGGTGCTAAAATCTATTCTCAAGCCATGCCGATGGCTAGTCGTTTATATATAACACGTATTCATCACCAGTTTCCTGCCGATGTTTTTTTTCCAATAATTAATGAACTCGAATGGAGTTGCCAAAACAAGGAGTATCGGTCTCAAGATGATAAAAACCCCTATGATATGACTTTCTATATCTATGAAAGAACACTCAGTTTATACTAGGGCAATGATATGGACTCTCTTTTTCTTTTAGTAACTGAGACAAAATCATTTGGGCTCATCTGGTAGCGTTTAAAGGAGAGGATGAATCCATCCCTCACTCTCCTTTTTATTTAGTTAGTTGAAATTTCTTAAATTAGACTATCCCGCAGATAACCTGCAGGATAGATAAGGGAGCGTTTGTATTCGTGTAGGCAAAACCAATACGCCATATCTAAAAATGGTGATGATTATTATGTGATAGATGTCTATGAATTGGTGGCTGAGCATGTACGATTATTGTATGTTCTTTGCTAAGTACTCGATAGTTATCGGTAATAATCTCTCTGCCCCCATAAGATATATTACAATGGGTGTAACCAGGCCATGTTTTACCAGGCTGGATACTTCCATTGAAATTGCTTTGGCATAAAAATAAAGGACTACCATTTGTATCTTTGCCAATTAACATAGGTCTTTCTGCACTAGATTCCCAACTGTACCGACCAAACTCATTTCGATTAGGTATAGTATATTGGCTAAGAACATATTCTTTACCGCCATAAGGTATATTGCACCGACCGTATCCAGCCCATGTTTTACCTGGTTGGATGCTATTAAAAAGCCGGGCTCGACAAAGATATAAGGCATTGCC
>NZ_JNCF01000011.1 GCF_000770585.1 Legionella norrlandica
AGAAGCTGCTGACAGAGCTCTTTATCAATCGAAACAGGCAGGAAGGAATTGTGTTACTATTGCGCCAAAAGAAAAATAATTCTAGAAAAAATGGTTTTGTTTCTTAGCTCAAATAACTAACACAATACGCGATCTATTCATCTATTGTCGTTTGTTTACGACAACGATAGATTATTTCTCCCGTGCTAATTTCTATAATTTCCCCTTCTGCACCTGATTTTTCTAATTCACACTTCGCACTTAATAAAACTTTTAAACCATTAGTATCATTTCCAGCAACTTTGAAAATAATCACGTCCTCTATTCTAATTCGAGCTTCATAGAGGCATTGGCTTTCATTACTACTCATAGCCCTACTTAATTTTAACTCTATATCTAAATCTAATTTAACTCTCTCTATATATTATTATAGTGCTACTGCAATTGATTTTTATTCGTATTATCCATCCAGGCTATCCAACTTCTTTAAAATTTATATATATGAAGAACACTCAAAGCTGCAGCTAACCTGGGTTGCAGCTATGAGAGGATAGGCAGGAAATCCAAAGTTACTGCAATTTGTAAAAAATGCATGAATTAATACTGTCGTAGCAAACAGTCACTTTAAGATTCTAATCATAGGTAATATTGTTTTTATTAGCCCAAAAAACTGCAAGATATAAATTATTAAAATAATTAATACAAATATATTTAAAAGACTTTTAATGGCCCCAGGCATAGGTATAAAAACATTAATTAACCAGAGACCTACACCAAAAACCACTATTACAGCAATTAAATTCAATAGCTCATTCATCATAGTGCTCGTTAGTGAGTCAGTGTTAATAGTATAGCAAATCCACAGATAATTGTTGTAAAATTAATCAAAATATCTATGAGTTCTCAATCATTTTTCTTATTTCTTCAATCTTACTGTTCAAATTATCAGGAACAACTCCTCCTCCCTGAGCCATATCATCGCGACCACCTCCCTTACCGCAAAGATGTCTTACTAGTTGAGCAGCACTTGGCACTTTATCTAAAATATTTTTACTTACCCCGGCAATCACATTCATTTTATCTTGATCAACAGTAAATAATATCAGTACCCCTGAATCAATTCTTGATTTTAACTGATCCATAGTATTGCGCATGGTTTGATTATCCACACCTTCTAGCTGTTTTACTAAAAAGTTAACACCATTAACTTGCTCTACTTCACTAAGAATATCTGCCCCAGACTTTTGCACTTTTTCACCTAAAAGTTTTGCAATCGTTTTTTCCTGATTTTTACTATCAAGTAATAATTGAGAAACTTTTTCCTGCAGGTTAGTTGGTGTCGTTTTAAGTGTGGCAGCAAGTTTGTTTATAAGCCCTAATTGCTCATTAACCCAAGCTAACGCATAAGAACCAGTAACCATCTCAACTCGCCTAACCCCACTAGCAATGCCATATTCCGCTATGATCTTAAATAAACCTATATCCCCTGTACGCCTTGCATGGGTTCCTCCGCACAGTTCCTTAGAGAAATGTCCCATAGATAATACGCGTACGGCATCAGCGTATTTTTCACCAAATAGAGCGACAGCACCACTTTGTTTAGCGGACTCAATATCCATCACTTGCGTTGTCACTTCATTGTTAGCTCTGACTTGTTCATTGACTATTTCTTCCACTTCTTGAATTTGCTGAGGGGTTAGTGCCTCAAAATGGGAAAAATCAAAGCGTGCTCGTTCAGCGTCAACCAAAGAACCACGTTGCTGAACATGCTGCCCCACTACTTTTTTTAAAGCTGCATGCAATAAATGGGTTGCGGTATGATTCAAGCGAATGGCATCTCGTCTGGCATTATCGACCTGAGCATGTACCGGCAAATTAAGATTCAACTCGCCTTCAGTGACTTCTCCATAATGAACAATGGCTTGACCTATTTTTTGAGTATCATCTACTCGGAAAGAAAATCCTTTCCCTGAAAGCAATCCCTTATCGCCTACTTGGCCACCACTTTCTGCATAAAATGGAGTATGATTAAGAATCACAGCACTTTTTACTCCTTTGCTGATGGATTTCACTTCATGGCCTTCTTGAAGCAATCCAATAATTTTTGCTTCCATCGCTTCTTTTTCATATCCGTGAAACTCTGACTGATGTTCCAGTTGGGAGGCAGCATGATAATCGGTGGTAAATTGACTCGCAGCCAGGGACAACTCTCTTTGTTGTTGCATCAATTGATTAAACTCATCCATATCAACATGCAACTCTTGCTCACGAACAATATCCGCAGTTAAATCGATAGGAAAACCGTAAGTGTCATATAATTTAAATGCCACCTGCCCTGACAATTCCTTACCTTTCAGGTTTTTAATATGCTCTTGCAGTAAGCGTAAACCTTGTTCTAAGGTACGAGCAAACTGATTTTCTTCTTGTAATAGAATTTTCTCTATATGAGTCTTAGAATTAACCAATTCAGGGTAAGCATCCCCCATCACATCAGTTAAGGGCTGGACAAGTTTATAAAAAAATGGGCTAGGCAAACCTAATTTATTACCATGCCTGATTGCCCTGCGAATAATTCTTCTTAATACATATCCCCGGCCTTCATTGCTTGGCAAAACTCCATCAGTTATTAAAAAAGAGCAGGAACGAATATGGTCTGCAATAACTTTTAATGAAGCATGGTTTAAATCAATACCATATCCCAGTTTTGCTATTGCCTTAATCAAATATTGGAAGCTGTCAATCTCATAATTACTATGAACACCCTGTATCACTGCAGCAAGCCGCTCCAATCCCATACCAGTATCGACAGAAGGTTTGGGCAAAGGATGCAAATACCCTTCCCTATCTCTGTTAAACTGCATGAATACCAGATTCCATATTTCTATGTAACGATCCCCATCCTCATCTGGACTACCAGGAGGACCACCAGCTACCTCAGAGCCATGATCGTAAAAAATTTCTGTACAAGGACCGCAAGGACCTGTGTCACCCATAGACCAAAAATTATCTTTTTCCCCACAGCGAGAAAATCGCTCGGGAGATACTTTCATTTCTTTCAGCCAAATCTCTTCTGCTTCCAGATCACCCTTATAAACAGTAACCCACAACCGTTCTGTTGGTATGCGCAAAACCTTTGTTAAAAACTCCCAGGCATATTGAATGGCCTCTCGTTTAAAATAATCGCCAAAGCTAAAATTACCTAACATCTCAAAAAAGGTATGGTGTCTTGCAGTATATCCTACATTTTCCAAATCATTGTGTTTACCACCTGCGCGAACACAACGCTGTGCTGTCACAGCACGCTGATAAGAACGGGTTTCAAGTCCCAAAAAAAGATCCTTGAATTGCACCATGCCCGCATTAGTGAATAATAAGGTGGGATCATTAGAAGGAATCAAAGAACTGGACGCCACTAGTTGATGCCCACGCTGGACAAAATAATCAAGGAAAGCTTGTCTAATTTCAGAACTTTTCATTTTACTACTTACCAGTTGAGTTAATTAACGTGAATAAACAGATTTAATCTCTTTAAATACCTTTGAAACAATATCCCTATCGAACCCACGATATAGTAAAAATCTCTGTTGTTTTTGTATTTCACTAAATGAGAGTTCATCCTGTCCTTTAAATTTTTTCTGCCACGCTTGTAAGGCATAATCAAACCAATTATTTTTCTCTTGCTGCAAGGCGCTCTGAATCAAATCAGGGGCCAATCCTTTATTTTTTAATTCTTGCGTAATCTTTAAGGGTCCGTAACCTTGGTGAATTCTCGATCTGATATAGCTCTCTGCAAAGCGACTATCATTTTGATACCCAAGGCGTTGGCATTCTTCCAACACATCCTGGACATCCTTAGAACTAAATCCCTTTTGTTTTAGTTTATTACACAACTCCATAGCGCTATGGTCGCGCCTGCTTAGCAGGCGCAAAGCGCTATCGAATGCTTTAGTCATCTATAGTCTCAAAAATATCTTCTGACGAACTATTCAACATAGGCAAGTTTTTTTCCAACATTTCCGTGCGAATTTGTTGTTCAATTTCTGCAGCTACTTGAGGATTTTCTTTCAAATACAATCGAGCATTATCTTTGCCTTGACCAATTTTTTCCTGTTTATAGCTATACCAAGCTCCTGCTTTTTCTATTAGGTTTAATTGAACACCTAAATTGATAATTTCACTCTCACGAGATATGCCTTCATTATATAAGATATCGAACTCGGTGACCTTAAATGGTGGTGCTACCTTGTTCTTAACTACTTTAACTCGTGTTTCACTGCCTAATATTTCTTCGCCTTTTTTAATTGAGCCAATGCGACGAATATCCAGACGAACTGAAGCATAAAATTTCAAAGCATTACCACCTGTCGTGGTTTCCGGACTGCCGAACATGACACCAATTTTCATACGGATCTGATTAATAAAAATGACCAATGTATTGGAACGCTTGATATTCGCAGTCAATTTACGTAACGCTTGTGACATAAGACGAGCTTGTAAACCTACGTGAGAATCTCCCATTTCTCCTTCGATTTCTGCTTTGGGAGTTAATGCAGCCACTGAGTCAATTATCACAACATCTACAGCAGCAGAACGAACCAGCATATCGGTTATTTCCAGTGCTTGCTCACCAGTATCGGGTTGAGAAACTAAAAGCTCATCTACCTTAACCCCTAATTTCTGGGCATAACTTGGATCCAAAGCATGTTCAGCATCTATGAATGCTGCCGTACCCCCCATTTTCTGGCATTCCGCAATCACTTGCAGTGTTAATGTGGTTTTTCCTGAGGATTCAGGACCATAAATTTCCACAATACGGCCTTTCGGCAAACCACCAATTCCTAAAGCAATATCAAGACCTAATGAGCCAGTAGATATTGCTTCAATATCTCGTGATACCGTACTATCGCCCATACGCATCACGGAACCTTTGCCAAATTGACGCTCAATTTGTAAAAGCGCAGCCGATAGTGCTTTTTGTTTATTCTCTTCCATAGTTTATTCCAGATTGTAATGTGTGCAAGAAGAAAATTATCACACAGATGTGAGCGGGCAGTAAACAGTAATCGTTAGGCACTCTTAAATTAAGTATTATCTAACTCAATTAATTTATGGAGTCTATTGATATTTCGCTAGAAGCCTTAATTTCTGAACAAGGGAGCACAGAAATCAAGGCCTTTCGTTGAACTGTATTACAATCTATTTACTTTAAACTGAGACAATAATCTAGGTAGAAAGATGACCGCAGCTAAGGCCACTCCACCAAAGAATAATAAGTTAGTCGATGAAAAAACGGACTTTCGCTCTGGAACCTCAGCTGAATAATCCTTTTCTTCTGAAACCATTTCATCACCCTCTACCTCTTCCGATTGAGAGGGTGATTTGATGCTTTGGTAACGGCTTCGCAAGTATTCTAATTGAGATTCATGTTGCATTGCTCGCTTCCGTGCAGGCTCAAATAACAACTCAGTATCGGAAAATTTCAGAGTAGATTCTTGTAAAAAATCTTCACTGCTTTGGTGCCACCTACCCATCGTATCTTTAAACTCAATATATCGGGTAGTCGCATTTCTCCTTAATACAACTTGGGCATCAGCAGGTATGCTTTTATCAAGCTCCATATCTGGATTTTCCCTTAACTGTATTGCCAAAGCTAAAATAGAATGAATTATTTGAACGCTATCATGTTGACACTGCTGCTGAATGTGAGTAATTGGCTGTGAATACTCTTCACTGGCGAACCTTTTAATCTCTCCAAGCCGACGTAATTGTGCCCCAGTTCGATAGTAGACTGTGTCTTGAGAATCATTTTTAATAAGTAACCATTCCGCATAAGATCGCAAATGCTCTTGTTCTAGATAAAATTTCACTTGATCAAGGATACGATCTATTGAATCAGATGAATCAGACTTTTCATTATTCTCTATCTCTTTTAATACCTGTTCTGCTAATACCAGTAATTCATTAACTTCTTCAGATACAAGATCAGCATTGATTAACGCATCTTCTACTACTTTTCGTTTAGCGAGCTCGACATATTTTTTAATTTGGATATCAATTAGTTCGCTTAAAAATTCAAACAACTCGGTATGTTGACTCATATTTTTCCCTATTATTATTCTAACTAAACACAACTTATTCCATTTCTTGCATAATCTTTAGATTTAGTTTTAAGCAAGACGCAAATATTTCAAAAATTCAGAATTGGCATACATAAATAAGCACAACAGAAATACTTGCAAGTACAGCTATAAAACAAAACACACTGCTTATGCAAGAGATTTATTGCTTTTTTTATTAACCGAATGGCAAAGCAGGAATTTGATACAAAATAGATGCTTTTATGAACTTTGCTCACCACAGATTTTTTTAAGAATAGAAAGAACCCCGTTTAAGGCATATAAGCAGGCACCCAAACGTATCTCTTGACGACTTCCAGCCAATTGCTGTCTCGAAGTTTGTTGGTATTGATTACGAACAACCCAAGCAAAACATACTGTACCGACTGGTTTTTCAATACTTCCTCCTTCCGGGCCAGCAATACCAGTGACTGATACTGCAATATGTCCCATACTATGTTGTAATGCACCAACAGCCATGGCCAATGCTACTTCTTCACTCACTGCCCCATGGTTTGTATCAGCTCGTGAGCAACAGACAACATTTCTTCTTTAGCTAAATTACTGTAGGTAACAAAACCACGCTCAAACCAAAGAGAACTTCCAGGTATTTCTGTAAGATAACTTGAAATTAAGCCTCCTGTACAAGATTCTGCAGTCACTAATTGCCATTTGTTCCTTTTTAAATGCGAGGCGATATTTTCAACTAATGCAGGGAAATGATTCATGTATTTCACCTAATAAAAAACCCCATAAACGATGGGGTTTTCCTGAGAATTCAATATAAATAAGCTGGAATCAATCTTATTGACTTTGGCCTTCAGTAGAAGGTTGAGTTGTAGTTCCAGTATTTCCACCTTGTTGTTGCTGATCGGTGGGTTGTTGTTGCTGCTGTTGCTGTTGATTGGTATCCACTGGTTTAGAGCCTTCACCACAGCCTGTTAAAAACAATGCCAAACAACTAGCAGAAGCAATCATAGCTAAACGATTCATAATAACTCTCCCTATTTTATTTTATTTAATATCACATTAATTCTAGCAAATATTCTTATTAAGTGAAGAACTTATCTTCTGAACTTAAAAATAAAATTTCCATTTTCCTGCACTATGTTGAATTAAATAACACAAAGCAGTGCTTAATTATCATTGTGGCAAATTTAGAGTATTTTGCAAATTTTTCAACGAAAATAAATAGTTCCTGGAAAAGCAAGGAAGAAATATACCACCAAAAACCTGACTTCCTACAACACTTTTGTTAAAATTGGGCCAATCTTATTTAAATCAATCACTATGGCTACCGCTCACACGCCTATGATGCAGCAGTATTTGCGCATCAAATCAGATTATCCAGACATGCTTTTGTTTTATCGCATGGGTGATTTTTATGAATTATTTTTTGATGATGCCAAACGAGCATCACAACTCCTTGATTTAACGCTCACTCATAGAGGACAATCCGCAGATAAACCTATCCCTATGGCAGGTGTCCCTTATCATGCAGTAGAAAACTACTTGGCCAGATTATTGAAAAAAGGGGAATCGGTAGCCATCTGCGAACAAATTGGTGACCAGCTACTAGCAAAGGGCCTGTAGAAAGGCAAGTGACACGAATTATTACTCCTGGCACAATAACTGACGAAGCACTGATGGATGCCAGGAAAGATAATATTTTGTTAGCCATACACAGCCAAAAACGAAAAATTGGGATTGCATGGGTTGACTTAAGTGGGGGTCGTTTTCATTTACAGGAATTAACTGAGGAACATCAGCTCAATGCCGAATTAGTACGCCTACAACCAGCAGAAATCCTTTTACAAGAATCCACTTCTCTTCCGGCATTTTGCTCTAATTTTCCTATAAAACTCAGGCCAGGATGGGAATTTAATACAAACAATGCCCATAAATTACTATGTGAACAATTTTCAGTAAGAGATCTCTCTGCCTTTGGCGAACAAGATTATCCAACTGCACTGATTGCCGCTGGTGCTTTGCTCGCTTATTTAAAAACGACGCAAAAACAGTCATTACCGCATCTTACTACTCTCACTCTTGAGAGGTTTGAAGATTACCTGCAACTGGATGCCTCAACCCAAAAACATTTGGAGCTTTTTGAGAACATACAAGGAGGTAGTGAACACTGTTTACTTTCTGTGTTGGATAAAACCGCTTGTGCCATGGGAAGTCGTTTACTTAAACGCTGGGTAGGTAAACCTTTAAAACAGCACCAGGCCATTAAAACAAGACAACAAGCCATTAAAGAAATTATTTCTTTTCAACAGGATGTTGCACTGCATCAACTTCTCAAACAATGCACAGACATAGAGCGCATCGTATCGCGTATCGCCTTAAAGTCAGCACGCCCCCGTGATTTGGTTTCTTTATTACAAACTTTAATATTGCTTCCAACGGTTCATGACGCATTACAAGAAAACCAAACCTTATTGATTAAAGAAATCAGGACACAAATTAGTCCATTCCCTCCCCTCCAACAATTGCTTGAAACAGCTATTGTTGATAACCCTCCTATGTTAATCCGAGATGGGGGAGTAATTGCTTCTGGCTTTGATGAAGAACTGGATGAATTGCGAAATTTGAGCAGTAATGCTCATGAAACCTTGGTAAAACTTGAGCAAGACGAAAAAAATCGTACGGGACTATCTACTCTAAAACTAGGCTACAATAGTGTTCAAGGTTTTTATATCGAGATTTCAAAAACACAAGCAGAAAATGCTCCTCCTCATTACCATAGAAAGCAAACTTTAAAAAACGTAGAGCGTTATATTACCCCCGAGCTTAAGTTGTTTGAAGATAAAATACTTTCCGCGCAAACAAAAGCATTGGCTCGGGAAAAATGGTTATACGACAATTTACTTGAAGAAATTCAGCAATACATACCCAGTTTATCAGCCCTTGCAAAATCATTAGCTCAATTAGATGTGTTGGTAACTCTTGCTGAGCGAGCTCAAAGTTTAAACTGGAATTGCCCAAGTCTTGTCCCTGAATCAGGCATTATGATCCAAGCCGGTCGACACCCGATCATTGAACCCTTATTACAAGAGAGATTTATTGCTAATGATTTGGAGCTTAAGCCAAATCAAAATATTTTATTAATAACCGGACCCAATATGGGCGGTAAATCGACTTATATGCGGCAAACAGCTTTAATAGTATTACTAGCTCATATTGGAAGTTTCGTGCCTGCAAAAGAAGCTCTATTTGGCCCTCTGGATCGAATTTTCACACGCATTGGCGCCAGTGACGATTTGTCATCAGGACGCTCTACGTTTATGGTGGAGATGACTGAAACAGCTCAAATCTTAAGGCAAGCAACTAGCCAAAGTCTCGTATTAATCGATGAAATTGGTCGTGGCACCAGTACTTACGATGGAATGGCTTTAGCTTATGCTAGCTGCGCCTTTCTTGCATCAACAATCAAAGCTTATACTTTATTTTCTACCCACTACTTGGAATTAACCCAATTGCCAAATGAATTCCCCTGCATTCGTAATGTGCATTTACAAGCCTCCCTAAATACAGGACAAATTATTTTCTTATATCGCGTTGAAGAAGGTTCCGCGAATCGTAGTTACGGTTTGGAAGTTGCAGAGTTGGCCGGTATACCTAAAGAAGTACTAAAGTTGGCTCATGAACACTTAGATAGTATACAAGATACTAAACCTGTGATAGTACAAACTCACATGACAAAACTTCCTGTCTCTCCAATTTTAACGGAATTAAAAAAAATCGATCCAGACAAATTAACTGCCAAAGAAGCACTGGATTTGATTTATAAGTTAAAACACATGGAGACTACAGAAAGTATAAGCTAGCATAGTTGTTACATGAATAGGTTCGCATATTTCATCATACTAATCATTTTATGTTTTCCCCTATTTGGCCAAAGCAAAAAAACAGCATCCTTTGTAATTTATGGTGTACAGGGGAAAATTCTCTCTAATATAGAAACGCGTTTAAAGGAATTGGAGCAAACTAAGCCTCTGAATCAGTTTAAACAAACAGAGCTCCAAGACCAAATTATTAAAGCTATCCAACCTTTTGGATATTTCGAAGCAAAAATCAGCATAAATAGCCTCAACAATAAAAGTATAATAAACGTTCAACCTGGGCCTCAAATCCATATTATCTCCATTAAAACCGAACTGACAGGCGAAGGAGCACAAAGCCCCTTATTACAAAAAACGCTAAAAGAGCTCCCATTACATATTGGAGACCCACTGTTTTCAGAAAAATATGAGCAAGCAAAACAAAACATTATTAATAGCTCTGAAAACTTGGGGTATTTACATGGGGCATTTAAAAAGTCTGAAATATTAGTAGATGAGCAGAAAAAATCGGCTCAAATCACCTTAATTTTTGATACAGGGCCGCAATATTATTTTGGCCAAATACAATTTAATCCAACTTATATTTCTCCTGAGCTATTACATCGTTTTGTACCATTTCATCCTGGGCAACCTTATGCCACAGATCAAGTCTTAAAGTTGAATGATTTTTTATCAAATAGTGGCTATTTTAATTCTGTATTAGTAAAACCTCAAATCACAGAGTCACAGACAGTACCTGTTATTGTTAATTTGCAACCCATACCTAAATACTCCTACTCATTCGGTCTTGGTTATGGAACAGACACAGGCATGCGCGGAAAAGCAGCTCTTTACGTAATACCTGTTAATCGTCAAGGGCACAAATTTAATGCAGTAGCTCAAGGATCTTTCAGACAGAACACCCTGCAAGCCCAATATGTAATACCCGGGAAAAACCCTGTTACTGATCAATATGCACTTACCGGTAATTTCTCTAATTTAAACTACAACGCCGGTTATAGTAATGCTACTCTCCTGTCATTTAGTCAATTACATAACGTCGATCGATTCCAAAAAGCCCTTTCGCTTAATGCTCTCTATGAAAGTTTTCATTACTCACAACAACCTAACACTTACCAATTCTTGTTATACCCTAAAGCAAGCATCACATTGAGCAAGAGAAAGAACCTATTGTTTTCACCTTCTGGGTATAATATTACTTTTAATGCACTGGGATCTAATAAGGAAACTTTCTCTTATCTGAGTTTTGGACAACTTTCTTTGGATGCCAAGGCAGCACTAACACTAGACTTTCTGCACCTGCGTCTTTATGGACACACTATTCAAGGTATTACTGCCATAAATAATATTAATCAGTTGCCACTGTCTCTGGCATTGCTCTTGGGGGGAACTGATAATCTTAAAGCTTACAGTTTTAATTCTATTGGCCCAGGAAAAATTATCACCTATGGAGGCTTTGAAATTCAAAAAGAATTCAAAAAAGACTGGTATTTTGTCGGTTTTTATGATGCGGGAGATGTTTATAATCCTTCATTGAAGGATATTCAATACGATATTGGCGGCGGACTCATGTGGGTTTCTCCTATTGGGCCAATTAAAGTGGGATTAGCGCAAGCAGTCAATAACCACCTGGAAAGAGCAGGACACAATCCAAGATTAGTTATCAATATGGGACCAGACTTATGACTCTAATTAAACTACTCAAAAGAGGATTTTTCAGTTGCTTAATCGCATTAATTTGTTTGGTTTGCGCGCTTGCTTTTTTTATCTCAACTACGCCAGGATTGTATGCGGTAATTCAATTGAGTCGTTTTTATCTTCCCGGCACCCTTAAAATTCATCATTTAAAAGGACGACTATTAGATCAATTTTCTGCTGGAGAAATTGAATACCAAACTCGTCATAGTAAAATTAAAATTTCCAATTTAACAGTTAATTGGCGTTTTTTTTCATTAGTTCAAAAACAGCTGCCTATTAATAATATGACTGCTGATACTATTGAAATAAAGCCTATGGGAGCAAGTATACTTTTAATAAAATCAACCTAAATGGTCATTTAAATCAAAAATCAATCAACCTTAATGTCATTCAACTTAATTATTTAAATCAAAATCTTGCTGGCCAATTAGAAATTAATAACTCTTATCCTCATCTGTTTTCAGGAAAAATTCACCTCAATCCGAATCCCGATGCCCCTAATATCATATCGGGAAATTTAAATATTGGAGGTGATCTTGAACATATTCAATGGATAGGCGAATTCGAAAAACCAGGTAAAATATCAATCAATGGCTCCATTCAACAATTAAAACAAATAAAACAAATTATTAAATGGCACGATTTACATTGGCGAGATTTTACTAAAGAGCGCGATCTAGAAAGCGCTCAAGGAAGAATTGAAATCTTAGGAACCATTCCCAATGTCACTGTAAACCTGAAATCCAAGATCAGCTCAGGACAGTTGAAAAACTGGCAAATGAACGCTTCTGTTCAAGGTAGCTTGCCCTGGAATTGGACTATTGATGCGACTTTGCTTCAACCCCTGGATTTCTCTTCAAAACAAGAGGGATTATACACCAAGTTATCTTTAAAAGGCGTGCTTCAAAATTACAATAAAGCCGATTTCACAATGACTATTCATCCAGGCCATTATCGGATGGCAGAAAGCAATCTTATCTCTTTAATACCATTCGAAGGAGGGAATATAAAAATCTCTCTGTCTCCAAAGCAACTCGTTGGACAAGGGATAATGACTCTGGATCCGCATAAAAAAATTAATTTCAACTTTATGTTATCCAATCTTAACTGGCATCATGATCTAAGCAATCAACCACTCGATGCGAAACTGTCCATTCTAGTTGATTCTTTGGATTTTCTACAAAACGTCAGCCCTTATCTACATAATCCCAAAGGACGGTTGCTAGCCTCTCTACAAGCCAAAGGGACTCTAAATAAACCAATAATTGAAAGCCAATTATCGTTAAATAAAGGCTCGGCAACTATCCCTACATTAGGTATTAACATAAGTAATATAGGATTAACAGTTGTTGGAAAAAAAAATCAATGGGAGGCCACTGGTGCCATTTATTCCGCTGATAAAAAACTAACCTTAAAAGGACAAGGTTTTCTCAATAAAGAGCTTAATGGATCTATTGCTGTAGAGGGCTCTAATTTCCCTATCGCTAATAATAAAGAATTCCAAATCAGTATGTCCCCGCAATTAAAGATGCAATTCACACCATCCAAATTTGATATTACAGGAACTATTTTAATTCCTAATGCACATATAAAGCCACAAACATTTACCAATAGTCTTGCCGCATCGGATGATATTGTCTTTAAGAACAAAAATGCTCAATCTCCTATTCCCATGTTAAACACTAATATGTCGGTAAGAGTTGAAATGGGAGAAGAAGTTGAACTAACTTTTAAAGGATTACATGCTAATTTGGCAGGGACAGTGACAGTTAATCAATTGCCGCGAGGAGCTATAACAGCCAACGGCGAGCTAACTGTCAAAAAAGGAGAATACAAAGCTTACGGGCAAGACTTAGCTATTGAACAAGGACAATTAATTTTTACAGGAGGCAGACTGGATAATCCTGGAATCAATATAAAAGCCTCAAAAAACGTATCCAATGCATTTGGAAATTTATCCGGTTCCTCTCAGTTATTTGATTTTAATAACTACAGCAACCTAAATATTGGTAGTAATATCAAAGTTGGAGTAGAGGTGACTGGCCGATTACAATCTCCCAAAATTCAATTATTCTCTACTCCTCCTACCCTCTCTCAAGCAGACATTCTCTCCTTACTAGTTTTAGGACGCCCAGCTAGCCAAGCTAACAAAGCAGGTGCGCAGTTGCTTTTAACAGCGATCTCATCCATGAATCTTGGTACTGGTACCAATGGCGCTCAATTATTAGAACAGTTAAAACAAAAATTAGGATTTGATCTTAGCGTGCAAACTACAGGCACTTATAATCAGTCGACTCAGCAAATCAGCGACTCAACGGGGGTTGTAGTTGGAAAATCCCTTTCAGATCGGATTTATTTAAGTTATAACGTTGGTTTATCTCAAGCGGATCCCAACGTACTAACTTTAAAGTACATACTGAATAAATTTTTAAGCATTCAGGTTAGCAGTAGTGATTCAGGAAACGGTGTGGATGTTCTTTATACTAAAAGTACTCATTCGTTAGGAGAGAATAAAACAAATCAATAACATGCGGTTAATATTTTTGTGGCTTTCACTTAAAATATCCTCTGTACCAGCCAGTCTGGGAAAAAATTGGGGAGGATAGGTAAAGCGTATTTTATCTTCTACTCAGTTTTCCCATAGAAGATGCTTACAGGTCAATAACCTATTTTTGAGGATGTATAAGATATGAATGAATATAATTTGCCTCTAAGATTATCTCGTTTAAGAAGCAACGCAATGTCTCGAGCATTGATGAGAGAAACAAGATTACATACACAACAATTAATCGCACCATTGTTTATTAGTGAATGTTTAACTGAATCAAAAGAAATAAATGCCATGCCTGGGCAATTTCAATTGAGTCTCAATTGTCTCCCTAAAAAAATTGAAACTCTATCAAATTTAGGTATCCCAGCAGTACTTTTATTCGGGATTCCAAAACACAAAGATGCCTGTGGAAGCGAATCTTTTAATAATAAGGGGATTATTCAACAAGCCATCAAAAAAATTAAATCGGTTAATAGTGAAATATTAATTATCACTGATCTTTGTTTTTGTGAATATACTGATCATGGGCACTGTGGAGTTTTGGATGGTACTCAAATTAATACAGATGCCACCTTAACGTTATTAGGAAAACAAGCAGTAAGCCATGCCGAAGCAGGCGCTGACTGGGTTGCTCCCAGTGGTATGACTGATGGTATGGTCCTGGCAATTCGCCAAGCCCTGGATGCTTCCGGATTTCATCAGATCCCTATTTTAAGTTACAGTGCAAAATACTGTTCCTGTCTTTATGGCCCCTTTAGAGAAGCAGCAGAAGGAGCACCCAAATTTGGTGATAGGAAAGCTTATCAAATGGACCTAGCCAATAGCGATGAAGCGTTAAGAGAAACTAGATTAGATTTGGAAGAAGGTACCGATATGATCATGGTAAAACCAGCTGGTTTCTATCTAGATATTATATATAAACTAAAACAGCATTTTCCTGAAGTACCACTTTGTGCTTATCAAGTAAGTGGTGAATATTCCATGATAAAAAATGCTGCAAGAAATCATCTTATCAATGAAGAACAAGCCATGTTTGAAAGCCTCATTGCAATAAAGCGTGCCGGTGCTGATTTTATTATTTCTTATTTCGCTAAGGATGTGGCTAAGTTATTGAACTCACAATTTTATTGAAATTAAATCAAATGAATCAAAACCAGAACTACAAAACAACTATGTAGAGAGAAAGGCTTGCCTCACACAAAACAATTTCATATAGTAAAAAAGATTGGCATGTCTAATCAACTATAATCTAAAAGGAGAAATCAATGAATTTAATGCTTAAGAGTTTATCGGCCCTTGCGATTAGTCTAAGTGCCGCAACAGCTTTTGCAGCCCCGGTTTATTTAACAACTCATAATAACACTAGCGAGGAATCTAATGCTACGTAGCTGGTACTATTCCCTCTCCTTACCCCACACCAGCCCACACTACTCGTCAAGTATACTGGAATATGGTGAGAATGGCTTGCTATGGACATACAACGAATGGAAAATGCGCTGCCTTAATAAAAATGGCAACGAATACTGCTAACCCTATAGATATTGGATACGTCACTATGGATCTGGAAACAGGTGACATTTCTCCTAAAGTTTTATCAGCTAAAGGTTATACTTTGAGAGCAATAGGACCAGCTGAAGCTGAAATTACCAAAGATTAGTACTTTTGTACTGTGTATATGGAAGGTCGGGGCAGTAAGGCCCCTACCCAATTTTAAACCCAGCAATTAATATTATATCGCCATTCAACTACTTAACCTACTGATAAACCGCTTCTTCTCAGCTAAAATAAAGGTAGCCGTTCAGGTACATAACTTGAATCTTGGTGGAATGCCAGAGTTGCGTTCGGTTTTTCGTTCAAGATAGGCCAAATATAGCATTCCGGCGATACAGCGTGAGCAGTTACAATAAAAAAGCCACGTAGATCACGTGGCCTTGCAAGGGAGAAGCAATTACTTGGTTGGAACTGGTGGTGGTTGATCAATAGTCCAAACCACTTGTGCTCCCACCAAGTTAGCACCTGCGGTTCCAGTTGCTGTTACATTGTAACTGGTTGTAGGTGTTAATACATCAGTTCTATTAACCACTGGATCACCGTGAGTAAATAAATGAGTATAGCCTAAATCTACACCAATATTGTTTCTTGCTTGGTAATGTGCGCCAACTGATAATGCCCACCGATCGGTATCAGGTAGACGTACATCTCGATCAATGTCATTAGTAGGTGTTGGGTCGTAACCACCGCCAGCTCGAAGCATCAACTTATCATTGATATAATAGTTAGCACCAACTGCCACGCGTAATGTGTCCGAGTAGTTTTGTGGAGAAGCAGAAGTTACCTTAACCAAGCTTATAGCTCCCGTGCCCGGATTGACAGAAGGTGCTGCCACATTGTTCAACTGGATCACTTTAAAGCTACTCCAGCCTGTATAAACTAAAGAACCCAATAAGGCCAATTTCTCATTGATATCATGATAACCACTAATAGTAATTACGTCCGGTAGATCTATAGAATTACTATACAAATCATCCGTTCTAAAAAGACCAGGTGGTAAATCAGGAGCAAAAATATTTGTCGGATTTGCCAAAGGCCCTGTCAAGCGACTGAAACCATGAAATTCATGCCTCATTTCTGATTGGTAGTTAACCCCTAGACGCGTATGATTATCATTAAACATGCCCAGAACGCCTGCATGGAAACCTACCCCAAAAGAATGACCCTTATTATAAGTAAATGAGTCTGAGAGCATAGGATTAAATGGCGGTATGATATTACCAAAAATAGTGGGAATTCCTATCATACGATTAAATTTAACACGGGCGTATTGCAAATCTAACCCAGCTCCTACAGAGAGATGATCTGTTAATTTCCCACCAATTTCCGGAGAAATATTAGTAGTCAGTAACTCGGTATAGGTTGCTTGGTAGCGCACTGGAGAGGTTGGTCCCCAATTAGTCGACAATCCAAAAGGAGAAACAATACTCAAACCTACAGTCGTACTCTCACCAACTGGCAAAGCGTAATGGAAAGAAGGTACAAAGGCATCTTCTGCTCCATTGACATTATTGAAAACTTCTACATAATCCGGTAATGGAGGTGGTCCAGAAAAGGTGCTAACCCCGCTTAATTTAGCAGTTGGAAATACTCCAACGCCTGAAAATACAGCTTGCTGCTCGCGAATCAGTGTCAATCCAGCCGGATTATACCAACCTGTAGAGGCGTCTGCTGCTTCAGCTGCCACACCCGCAGCAAAGTTACCAGTGGTATACCCTGTGCTTTCAGTATATAAAGAAAATCCTCCTGCATTTACTGCACTTGCAGTAAGAACTCCGAGGACAGCAGTACTAACTAGTGTTCTTAGAGGTTTGTGCCTAATTTTCACTCCACACTCCTTAAATTATTTACATCTAAATTCAAGATAATTAAACCGATGATAAATGAATTTATAGGGTTTTAAAACTGGTAAAAAAAATTATTTCCTATTTTGTCTTATTGCTAGAATGGTTTTATTCATAATGGGTTAATTAAAATAATTGTGATGAAAATTAAGCCATCATATTATTCCCTACTAATTGGCTCTTTGGGGCAAAGCCAAAATGGTATTTTTGATTAATGTTTCATAATCATTGCTTTTTGAATATAATTAGGCCATTTTTTGAAATCGGAGTTAATGAATGTCTTTCAATTGGGAACAAATAGCTGATGATCTTAAAAATACCAAGTCACAGGATAATGCATTTCAATCTCTTAAATTGCATTATAAAAATGAGAATGTTAATCAAATTTTAGCGCACCTCATCGAAGAATTTTGGCAAATTTATGAACAAAATAAATTTAAAGAAATTACAAATGAAAAAAAACAAGCATTTGATTTGATAGTCTATTTTTTATGTTTTAAGGGAGCTAAATTAGATAAGTCTCTAACTAATTTTTCTCTTATTAGAGAAATAAATGCAATCATTAGAGAAGGTATTAGTATAAAAGAGCTACAAGTAGCAGATATTGCTCGTGATGAAGGTTCACTGGCTACTAGCTATTACTTAGATAATTTATTGAAATCCAGAAAAGCATTAGGATGGAGTCCCGATAAAAAACCTTATTATACCCTCGCAGTGGCAAAACAACAGGAAATTGAATCTGAATATTTAATAGGCTGTTTAGGCGTTTTACTTATAAGCATCACCGCACCGTCTCTTATATGGCTTGTCCCCACACTTTTTTTGGTATTCATGGGCGCAACTATTTTACCAGTTGGTTTAATTATAGCACTCCCTGCCGCTATAGGTGTCTTGACGCTAGCCGGTTTAACGTATCATTCTGTGAATACATTCATTGAATACAATGCTGCAAGTTCTGAAATTAAACAAGTTGAAAAAGAATATTGTAAATTTTTCTCTCATAATGAATCTTTAAATCACCAAACGCAAAAGGGAATTCAAGATGCAAATTACTCAGAGCATCTCGAAGATGCTTATTTCAACGGTTCAGTTCTAGGAGCTTCAATATAAATTTTAAGAAACATTGACATCATTTATAACTTAATTTTATTAACGTTTAAATGATGTCAAACTTGTGCCGCCATGAGTACAAAACCAAAGCAAGGTAAGGCCAGAATTATACCCTAGTGCACGCATCCTCTTTATTAACCACGTTAGCCCAAGTTGCGAATTGTATACCACTGATAAATATCTTGCTAAATGATAATTATCCGTACTATTATCTATAGGTAGAAAAATTTTGTAATACTATAATTATAAAGAAAAAGTTCCATAAAACTACAAAAGTGATAGAACCGGCGTTAGGGGTTGTTGTACTTATGTTATTGCGATTTCTACTTAAGGTAATCTGCGACTATGTACATACAAGGATGTTTAAACAACACAGTTGTATTGGATAATCCCAATTCTGGAGATAATGATTTATTTTTTGTTCAAGATCCTTTTTCGTTACTTTCTCACAGATTGCTGCAACAAAACACCAATGCTGAATTAGAAAAAGATACAGAAATAAGCATAAATCAAACTCATGAAGGTCAAGACGCGCAGCAACCGTTATATTTTATGCCATCATTGTTTTTGCAATTACAGGATACTGATTATCAACGGATAGAAAATAATGATGACTTACCTTCGATCCAGAATAAAAGCTCAATTTTATCTCCACCATACGCTTCGAAATATTACTCTACAACAGAAGCACTCCTTGTTCCCACAAATAATTCGCAGCAATATGATTCAAGTGAAGTAAAGCAACAAAATGAATTCCAACCAATAAATCACAATATAGATAGGACTGATACCTCAAAAACAATCTTGACTGAGCAGAATGGGTTTGGAGAGAAAACATCAGTCATACCTGATTTAATTGTTAAAAAAGAACCTCTGAATAAAACTGATTTTGAATCAAACATACTTACTTTAAAAAATTTAGCAGTGGATCTACCTAAAGAAACACTTGATTTTATAAATAAAAACAAACAAGTAGCACCTATACAAGATACTGATGTTCTCCTCAATCAATTACCCAAGAAAAACCAACAATCACAGCATGTGCATGTTGCAGAATATACCGCAAATAGAGAAATGCTAACTAGTCCTGAACAACTCGAATCCCACGTTGAAAAGGTATTGAGTCCTAATAGTCAATCGCAGCAATCTGGTCTTGCTAAGGAAGATCTAAGTTATGAATTTCTTCCCAAATTAACTTATCAAAATTGGTTACCAAAAGAAGAACAAAACATCACTCCAGAATTTGCAATAAAAGAATCCAGCAATTTCAATGTATCCTCACAAAAAACATTTAATACCGTTTGGGAGTCACAGGATGGACCATTAACAGAAGAAACTCTTAGAAAATTAACTTTACATATTAATCAAAAAGAGCTTGGGGACATTACTGCAAAAATCGAGATTATTGATAAACAATCGAAGATTTACTTTTTTACTGAAACGAATGAAACCAAGCAATTAATACAACATCATGTATCTCATCTCAAAGAAATATTTAACAATGCAGAGCTTCAACTTGTACAAACTACGATTCAATATCAATCTGGTAAACAAGATAACCCCAAAGAACAATCTAGATCACCCTCATTTAATAATGATGAAGAAGTGAAGCAGGAATTGAGACAAGAAAAAAATAAACTTATAACATCAATTGTAGATACTTATGCTTGATGCATGGTATTCAAGGGAGCACATATGACTGGTTTGATTAATTTTGACCGAGAAACACAGGCACTAAATCTCTGTGAAATGAGAGCTAACTTAATTGCACGTAATCTCGCAAATACCAATACTCCAAATTTCAAAGCCCAAGATTTAAATTTTGGTGAAGCCATGGACAGAGTGAGCAGCGGCTCTTCCTTAAACCAAACTCACGTAAATCACTTGAGTGGAGAAGACCTGCAAACCAATAAGTCCATTTACTATCGCGTACCAATGCAACAAAAGATTAATGAGAATACCGTGGATGATGAAATTGAGCGTAAAAACTTCATTGAAAACTCTTTACGGTATCAAATGACCATAGGATCAATAGAACGAAAAGCCGCTCAGTATATAAAAGCGATTAGAGGAGAATAGATTAGATGGATTCCATATTAAATATTGCTGCCAGTTCAATGTCTGCAGAAAATGAACGTCTTACAATGATTGCTAGAAATATTGCAAACAGTTCAACGATAGGCAGCTCTCCACAAGAAACATACAGAGCAAAACACCCCATATTCTCTGAGGTTCAAGAAAACTTAATAGGGATAATTCCAAGCGAGCAACCTATTGGTGGCGTGAGGATAACCGGTGTGTATAAAAGTAATAACCCTTTAGATTGGAGATTAGAACCAGGCAATCCACTTGCCGATAAAGATGGGAAAGTTTACATAACTGATGTAAACCCTATCAATGAAATGGCCGACATGATCTCTGCTTCAAAACAGTATCAAGCTTCAGTAGAAGTATTAACTACAGCGAAAGACTTGAAAATGCAGGTTATTAAAGCAATTAATAATATTTAATACATTTTAATTCCTTACGCAGTTTGTAGGTTTAAAAATTGAGGCCAAGATGATTAATACAAACACTACTTTAACAAATCAAACTAATGCTTTATCACCAAATATAAATACCAATCAATTATCTAAAGATAGTTTTTTGAAATTATTACTGACACAAATGAAAATGCAAAATCCATTAAATCCTTTTGATGCCAGTACGATGATGCAACAAATGGCTCAGCTTACCGGTTTGAGCGCCTCTGAAGAGATGGTAAAAAGTGTGGACCAGTTGAAAGTTAACCTAGGCACATCACAGGTACTTGAGGCAGCACAAGTAGTGGGCAAGGATATTCAAGTGTTAAGTGATAGGTTACAGTTGCAAGATAATAAAGTGGCTCAGGGCTCAGTAATAGTACCCACTGGCGTCGAAGAAATTGAACTAACCATTCAAGACAGTAGCGGCAAACCCATTAAAACCATTAAATTAAATGCTCCATCTGAAGGTGTACTCGATTTTACTTGGGATGGACTTGATGAAAAATCAAATCCAGTTTCAGCCGGGTTTTATAAAATTGAAGCCAAAAGCCTTGTTGGAGGCCAATATGTTAAATTAAACACAGCAACAACAGTTCGTGTAAACAGTGTGGCTTTTGATAAAGCAAATGGTAGTGTTATTTTGAATGTTGATGGATTAGGTGGAATTCCTATGGGAGATGTAGTTAAGATATTGTAAGTTGATTTCTATTAATTTAGATTGATATTAAACGATAACGGTAAATCGTAAAGGATTAAGTGATAAGACACTCAATGAACTGATAAGGAGATCATCATGGGCATTGGAAGCATTGCTACAACAGGTTTACAAGCTGCTCTTTCGCATATGGAAGCTATAAGTAATAATATTGCTAATGTGAATACCATTGGTTACAAAAAATCCTATATCAATTTTGCAGATATTTATAGCAGTAACGGTACGAGCAACCATAGTTTGGGAATGGGTACTAGAATAAAATCAGTTAATCAAGATTTTTCCTTGGGAAGAATAGAAACTTCTCAAAGTGGGCTTGATGTGAGTCTTGCTCGAGATGGATTTATGATTCAGCGCAATCCTGCAAATGGTCTAGTGAGCTATACTCGCTGTGGGAGACTCAATTTTGATAATCAAGGTTATCTGGTCGGATATGAAGGAATCCTGCAAGGCTATCCTGCAATCAACGGTGTGTTGCAAACTTCAGCAAAACCAGTAGACTTACAATTTCCCAATTCACCTCTAGCTGCACAAGCCACTACTTCTATAGATATGAGTGTGAATCTTGATTCAAATGCGAATATAATTTCGTCTCCCTTCAATGCTAATGACCCCAGTACTTATAATTTTCGCTCCGATCAAACCATCTATGATAGTTTAGGTAATTCCTATCTTGCTTCACTATTTTATGTTAAAACCGCAGATAATTCATGGACCACACAAGTCTCTGTTGATAACCAAATTGTAGGTAATGGCACTTTATCATTTACAAACAGTGGCGCATTATCTTCGGTAACAGGACTCTCAGGATTAAACTGGGCCCCAATAAATGGTGCCGCACCAGGTACATTTAATATTAGTCTTAACAACTCAACTCAATATGCTGGAGACTCCAAAACATACGATCATAATCAAGATGGCTATCCTTCCGGTACCCCAGTCGGATGTAATCTTGATGAAAATGGGTGCCTTAACATCGCCTACAGTAACGGGATATCCCGGATCGAAGGGCAAATTGCAGTTGCACGATTTAAATCAAATCAAGGTCTGGCAAGATCGGAAAATATGTCCTGGTTACCTACTTCAAGCTCAGGAGAGCCAATTCTTGATTCAAAAGCGAGTGATTCTGGTTTTATTGTGGGTTCTGTTGAATATTCCAATGTTGACTTAACAGAAGAATTAGTAAATCTTATTTCTGCTCAGCATGATTTCCAAGCGAATGCTCAAGCACAACAAACATACAACCAAGTCTTACAAACAATTGAAAAAATCTAGTGAACTAAGGGAATAATTCATGTTAGAACATTCGCTGTATGTTAATGCAAATGGTGGCAAACAAATAGTCACTAATATGCAAGTAATCGCTAATAATTTAGCGAATATAAGTACAACTGCTTTCCGTGCTGATTATAAAAATGTTGTGAATACAGATTC
This sequence comes from Legionella norrlandica, assembly GCF_000770585.1. Lineage (GTDB taxonomy): Bacteria > Pseudomonadota > Gammaproteobacteria > Legionellales > Legionellaceae > Legionella > Legionella norrlandica. Next base: position 23,366 of record NZ_JNCF01000011.1, read on the forward strand.
AATTAAGAATGAGGATAGAAAAAGGGTTATTCAAAATAACTTGATTTATACTGATCCAAAACCTGGGGCAATCAATTATACTGGTAGGAATTTAGACATAGCGATAGATGGAATTAATGGCTACCTTGCAGTACAAACTCAGTCAGGCCAATTAGGATATACGCGCGCTGGCAGCTTAGATATTACTTCTCAAGGTCTTTTGGTAACCAGTAAAGGAGATATTGTTTTGGGAACTACAGGGGTCATTACAGTTCCCCCATCATCTAAAGTTACTATTGATAAAAATGGCGTTGTTTATGCGCAACTACCTGGAGAGCCAGCTACTACACTTTCGGAAGTAGGAAAAATTAATCTTGTGGAAGCAGAACCTGCCAATATGAAAAAAGGAAATGACGGTTTATTTTATCCTAATGGAAATTTTCTTCCTACTCCTGCAGTTAATATCAAGCTTATTCCAGAGTCGTTAGAAGGTAGTAATGTTGATCCCATCCGTTGCTTAACAGAACTGATTGAAAGCTCACGACAATTTGACATACATACAAAATTGATGAGAGAAGCAAGTGAAAATGCTACAAAATCAAATCAATTATTGAATATAACAACCTAAATTAGGAGTCTCAGAAATGGATTTGGCATTATGGGTTGCAAAATCGGGTTTGGAAGCACATCATAAAAATATTGCTATCATCAGTAATAATTTAGCAAACGCCAGTACAACAGGTTTTAAGAAAAATCGCCCTGAATTTGCCGATTTAGCATATCAAGCGATTATTCAGCCTGGTTCTTCATCAACTGCCCAAACAAAAATACCAGGCGGTGTAATGATTGGTACGGGAGTAAAACTTGCAGATAACAAAAAAATATTTACCCAAGGTCCCGCTCAGCAAACAGACAACGCTTTGGATATCGCTATTGAAGGTAGGGGTTTTTTACAAATCCAAATCCCCAACCAAAGCGAATTCGCTTACACCAGGACAGGATCCTTACAAGTAAACGAACAAGGCCAATTGGTTTTACATAATGGTTATGTAGTACAACCCCCTATTACGTTACCGCCTGAAGTACAGAATATCTCCATAAGCCAAGATGGTGTTATTTCTGTAACTTCAGGCTCGGGCACAGAAGAGCAAGTAGGACAATTAGAGTTAGTTGATTTTGTTAATCCCACTGGCCTTGAGGCTTTAGGGGATAATCTTTATAAAGAGACTCTCATTAGTGGCGCTCCAGTAACTGGTACAGCAACACAAAACGGGTTTGGAACAGTTCGCCAATACCAACTTGAAGCTTCAAACGTCAATGTTGTTGAAGAAATGGTTAATTTAATTGAAGCTCAAAGAGCGTTTGAAATGACCTCAAAAGTTGTTTCGGCTATTGACAACATGTATCAGAAATTAGATAGGGAAACCTAATTTTGAAGAAATTGATTTGGATTGTATCTATTTTGCTAACTGGGTGTAATGGTTTTTTGGGCCATGACGATTCTTTTTTTCCAGGCTTGCCTGCAAACATCCCTCCTCCCCCTAAAAGGAATGGCACTATTTATCAACCAGGTTACGAGATGACTTTATATCAAGATAAAATTGCTCGAAGGGTTGGTGATGTACTTACTATAAGGCTTGAAGAAACCACTAAAGGGGAATACAAGTCTAAAACTAAAACTGATAAAAAAGCACAACTGAATTACCCAACCCCCATATTTTATGGACAAGTTTTGCCAGAATTACAAGTCCAAACGAACACTCAGCAAACTTTTGATGGCAGTGGTAATAGTGATCAAAGCAATAAGTTGATGGGTACAATGTCAGTAACTGTTATTGATGTCATGGCGAATGGAAATTTAGTCGTACAAGGTGAGAGCTGGGTAAACATTAATCAAGGACGCGAATATTTACGCTTAAGAGGAATTGTTCGTCAAATTGATATTAGCCCAGATAATATTGTGTCCTCACAAAGAATTGCAGATGCACAAATAAATTACGGTGCTCAGGGACAGGCGGGTTATGCAAGCTCTGGAGGATTGATTACTAAATTATTTAACCGTTTTTATCCTTATTAAGGCTGAAAATAAATGGGAGTGACTCATGAGCTCATTATTTGATATTGGTTTGAGTGGTGTTTCTGCAGTAAAAAATGCGATGAATTTAACCGCCAATAATATCGCTAATGCGAATAATCCTTTTTATTGTCGCAGAATGGTTAATTTTCATGAAGCAATGCCTAGTTTATTTGGTAATGGGGTTACACTTGGAGATGTCAGCCGTATATCCAGTAATTTTTTAGATAGTCAACTCATCAGATCATATAGTGATTTATCGAAATCCTCGCTTTTGTATAATAATTTTAAAAGCTTAGAAACCCTTTTAGATAATGAAGATACAAGTGTCAGTAAATTTATTAATACCGCATTAAATGCCTTAGAGTCTTTGAATGTAACTCCGTCTTCCTATGAGGGTCGAAATTATTATTTAGATTCTTTAAAAAACATAAGCAAAAGAATTAATTCAGTTAGTCAAACATTAAATCAGGAACGCGTCAATTCACAAACTTCGTTACATCAAAAGATAAGCAGAGTAAATTCCTTGTTATCGAAGCTTGGTGAACTAAATCAAAAGCTAAAGACTCAGACTCCTGATAATCAGATGAATCTATTAGACCAAAAAGATGAGTTACTGAGTTCTTTAGCGGAACTTATCTCATTTCAATATCAGGATGATGGCTTTGGGGGAGTAGAAATCAGCCTTGAAAATGGCGTTTCTTTGCTTGATAAAGCTCATGTTGCTACCTTCACAACTCAGAATGATCCCTCAACTCCAGGAGCAATTGATGTCTTTGTTGAGAATGAGGCCTCTAGGATACCTGTTACAGAAATTCTCACGGGTGGAGAAATTTCCGGCTTACTCGATTACAACAATAATACGTTAAATCTGTTGGAGCATAAATTAAATAGACTAGCTACCGCTTTAGCTTACACTATGAATCATCAAAATCAATTAGGTATTGATGCACGAGGAAATTTAGGCGGAATGATTTTTAACGATGTAAATGACCCTGCTTTAGCCCAAAAACGTGTTGTTGCTGCAGCGTCAAATCAAGGAATTGCCCAGATGAATGTAACAATCAATGGGTCAAGTGATTTGACTGAGAGTGACTATCAACTGATTTTTGATAGCCCAAATCATTTTAATTTAATTCGTATAAGTGATGGTAATGTAGTAAATAGTGGTTCATTAAATTCATTCCCTGCTGAAATTTCTGCTGATGGTTTTTCCATAAATATTAACAACATCAATGTGGTTATTGGTGATAGCTATTTTATTAATCCGACCCTGGATTTTGCTCATCAACTTAATATCACAGCAAAGGAGGGCAGCCAACTCGCTTTAGGTTTTCCAGTTACTGCTTCTGCCAACTTGCAAAACAGTGGACAGGGGCAATTCATATTACTGAGATTACTGATACCTCTAATAGCTCTTTCTCTTTGGCAAAACAACTTAACCCCCCTATAAAAATAGTATTTTTAAATGAATCTTCATATCAACTTGTAAATGCAAATGACAATTCGATCATTGAAGATAACATTCCTTATAATGCCGGAAGTGGCAGCACAGTCTTTCCTACACCGGGAGGGTTTGATCCTGGTTACCGAGTTTCTTTATCGGGTGCAATGACAACAGGAGATAGTTTTTCGTTAGATTATAATGTCAATGGAGATAGTGATAATCGCAATGGCTTATTATTCTCCAAACTTTTTTTAGATGGTTCAATCGATGGAAATAACCTAACATTGACACAGGCTTATCAAGATTTTATGTTTCGAATTTCTGTGTTAACAAATGAGTCTCAAATCAACCAAAAAGCGGCTGATAATTTTCAAAATCAACTTCAATCGATGCATGATACAATATCAGGTGTGAGCCTTGAAGAAGAAGCGATGAATTTATCGAGATTGCAAGAATTTTACTTAGCAAATGCTCAAATACTTGAAGCGGCAAAATTAACAATGGATTCGATATTCTCACTATTTAGGGGGTAGTTCTATGAGATTACCAACGGTAAATCAATTGAAAATGCAAGAAAAAGCTCTTACAAGTCAATATGAACTCCTTAACCAGCTACGTATTCAATCAACAACAGGCAAGAAGCTGGTTTCATCCTCTGATAACCCTATACTTGCAGACCAGATAAAGTACGTCAAAAATAATCTAAGCCAAATTAAGAATTACGAATACAATCTCATTGTTGCTGAAAAAATTACTGACGAAAAAAGTGAGATTGCTTCTCAATCGCTTGAGCTATTGCGAAATGCGAAGCAAATTTTGATCCAAGCACAAAATGAAACAGTCAATGACAGTGACCGACAAGTTTTTGCAAATCAATTAGAAGGAATTTTAAAGCAATTTTTATCCTATGCTAATACCCGTGATGAAAACGGAAATTATATTTTTAGTGGCATAAGCTCTAGTACAGCGCCTTTTATTCATCAAGATCTTGGTTATGTTTATCAGGGTTCAAATGAAAACATGCAAATTACCATTGCCCCTGATAATTTAATTAATTACACGGAATCAGGATATAATCTATTTTGTGCTATTTCCAATGCAAATAGCCCTTATCAAGCCACCAGCTTGTCTACAAATACCGGTACAGGACTTATCTCTGATTGTTATACTATTGATAATAATAGTGCGTTAATTGATAACTACACTATATCTTTTGCACTAAATAGTCAGGGACAATTGGTCTATTCTATAAATGGTACACAGTCTGGGCAAGTAGTACCGCAACCCCCTTCCTCGATACCCGATGATGCCCCTCTTTATGTTCCCGGAGAAAATGTAAATTTTAATGGCATCAATTATATCATATCTGGGTCACCAAACCCTGGTGATAATTTCTCGATTTCACCAGCAAAAAATCAAGACGTATTTACTACAATTCAGCACTTTATCAATATAATAAGAAAACCAGTCAATACAGAAGCTGATAAAGTTAATTTATCACAACAATTAATTAATATAGGGGATGCTTTAGAACAAGCATATAGGCATTTCCAAAGCTTTGAATCCATTGTCGGTAATGCTGGAATGCGAATTGACATGCAAAAAGAGATTCTTGAAAACTCTATATTTGTCGAAGAACAATTAATTAGTAATCTTTCTGATGCAGATATGGTACAAGTTTTAAGCGACTTAACACAACAAATGACTGCTATTCAGTTGACACAAGAGATATACTTGAAATTGCAAGAGAGTTTTTCATCATTATTAACAGTGCTTAGAAAAGGAGTTTAGGTGAGAAATTTTGTCATTACTTTATTACTACTTTTTTTAACTTTACAAGCACAGGCTTCAAGAATCAAAGACATAACTACACTTGCTGGTGTTAGAGATAACCAACTAGTTGGGTATGGTTTGGTTGTAGGATTAGATGGGACAGGTGATAGAACGAACCAGACACCATTTACTGATCAAACATTCAAGAATATGCTATTGGATTTTGGGATTAAAGTTCCTCGGGATAAGAATTTTCAACTAAGAAACGTTGCCGCTGTCGCAGTGAGCGCCATATTACCTCCTTTTGCCCGTATTGGACAAAAACTGGATGTTACAGTTTCGTCCATAGGCAATGCTCCAAGCTTGCGAGGGGGCAGTTTGCTATTAGTCCCTCTAAAAGGGGCTGACGGCCAAGTATATGCCATGGCTCAAGGAAATGTGGTTGTATCTGGGTTTGGAGCTCGAGGTTTAGATGGCTCCAAAGTGACTGTTAATGTCACTGCTACTGGCCGCATTGCTAATGGTGCAACAGTGGAACAAACCGTACCCATGCCCTATATCCGCGATGGTATGATTGTTTTTGAATTGATTTCTCCTGATTTTACCACTTCCAATAGAATCGCTGAAACAATCAATAAAGAATTAGGATATACCGCAGCACAACCAATTGATGCTGGTGCAGTCGCGGTAAAACTCAATGAATCGTTAAGCAAAAGCAGTTTTTTAGGTAGAAATTCTTATGTTAATTTTATTTCAGGGCTTGAAAACTTACCGGTTATGCCAGCAGATGTGGCTGCAAAAGTAATTATTAACTCTCGTTCAGGAACTATTGTTGTTGGCCAGGATGTTACCATTAGCCCAGTAGCAGTAGCGCACGGTAATTTGACTGTTTCTGTTTCTGAAACTCCTTTTGTTAGTCAACCAGAGCCTTTTGCTCGTGGAAAAACTGTAAAAGGATCTGACTCTGATGTGAATATCAATGAGCAAAAAAGCAGGGCCTTCCTTTTGAAAACAAGAGGCTCGTTAAAAGAACTCGTAAATGCTATAAATAAAGTAGGCGCAGCTCCTGGTGATTTAGTTGCAATTCTTGAAGCAATTAAGCAAGCAGGTGCTTTGCATGCGGATTTGGAAGTGATATAGGATTATTTTATGACTGACACACTAACCTTAGATACAAATAATTATCTTAACATCCAAGGAATTAGCAACTTAAAGAATCGAATAGCATCACATTCAACTACTACACAACATGAAGTTGCTCAGCAATTTGAGTCGATTTTAGTGCAAATGTTATTGAAAAGCATGCGTGATGCAAACAAAGTTTTTTCAAATAACGAGGAATCGGCAGCCGGTCATGAAATATATCAAGATTTATTTGACAAGCAAGTTGCTTTATCCATAGCGCATCAGGGATTGGGGTTTAGTAATGCGGTAGAACGCTATCTACAGCAAATTCAAGCACCCGAGCAGGATGATATTCAAAAAAATACACAAGTATCTGCAATCGATTCGCTTAGTAATGCTCAAATAGCAAAAAAGCCTTTCCAAGAAACCACTGTACACACATTCTCTACCGAACTTGAGTTCGTTAAATCTCTTTGGCTGATGCTAAAAATGCAGCGAGTCAGTTAGGTATAGACCCAAAACTTTTACTGGCGCAAGCAGCATTAGAAACAGGCTGGGGAAAACATATTATTAACCATGAAAAAAATGGATGTTCGCATAACTTATTTAATATAAAAGCTGGATCCCAATGGGATAAAAAGTCAGTAGTTGTAGATACTTTAGAGGAAAAAGATGGCGTAATGACTAAAAAAAAGGGAGTATTCAGAGCTTATTCATCCTACGCTGAAAGTTTCAGCGACTATGTTAATTTTATCAAGTCAAATCCACGATATGAGCAAGCATTAAATTTGGCTTCAAATCCGGAGTCATACATCAGAAAACTTCAAGAAGTAAATTATGCAACAGATAGCAGTTACTCAGATAAAGTTTTAGAAATATATTATGGAGAACGATTTAACAATTTATTCGAGCAAGGAAAATTAGTTTAAGTTATTTTAGCTATTAGCAATAATAATAATTAATAGCATTTATTTTACTACTAAGGACACAAATAATGAATGATTTGAAAATAGTAAGTCATAGTCCCCTTCTAAATAGATATTCAATACAACATGAATATAAATCAAATAATACTACAGCAAGTAAGAACCAAGCTGTTCCCCATTTGGACCAGCTAAATCATTACATCGAAACGGTAGTGCATATTGAAGAAAAACCGATTCAGCAAAATAAAGTCGAAGCCATTGCGCAACGAGTTCAATCTGGCGAATACATTGTTGATAGTGATCAATTGATTGAACAAATTTTAGCAGAACATGAATTTTAAGGAAGTGTGCTACATGTCTTTAGATCACCAGATATTAGAAGAAATCATCAATTGTATTGAACGTTTAAACGAACATTTAAAAAATGATGCTGTTTATTATAAAAAACGTCAGTATGAACAAATAGAACAGAGTAATGTGGAAAAGTTAATGCTTAAAGCTAAACTAGATTCATTAATAAAAGACGTAATAAAAAATAAAGAACTCTTAAGTCAATACACCGAATTATGGGAAACAATGATCATGCAAGTCAAAATAAACTCAGACTTACTTGCAATAAATAATAAAATTGTAACTAACAACTTAAATTATTACGATCAATTGGTGACACAATTAATGAAAACCAAAAATCCCATCCCCAGTACTTATAATAAGCTTGCCCATACGGAATAAAAATAGCTGCCTAATCACTAATAATTACTTTTGTCCCACTGTTTTTTTGTTTGTGATTGGGGAGTTCTACAAAATACTCATTTAACCACTGTGCGTCGTGATTAAATAAACGGACACAACCATGGCTAGCATTATATCCTGGTAAATTTTCACTTCCATGCAAAGCATACCCCTTATAAAAATACATGCAATAGGGCATATAAGCTCCGCCTTTTTCCCCTGAAATCATCTGTGGAAATGATTTGGAATAACAATCCAGCCCCCTTTTACGTTGGATGCGAAAAGTCCCTTTTGGGGTAGCGCAACTTAATAACTCTGGACAATGAATGGATCCTGCAGAAATTGGCCCCCAATTGACTTGTCTTCCATCAGCACTAAACGCAGCCCAAGCCAACAACTTCAGACTAATTAAAATTACTTTCTCATGCTGATTTTCTAAAATTAAAGGAAATGGAGATACATCTAGTATCGTAGTATTATGTAGATTCCGGGGGACAGCAAGAATCATCCCAGAAGAGAGGAATTCATTAGTACGATTTATTTTTTTTACTAAATCATTTTCACGAGGATTAGGAAAGAGTTGGCTCCAACTGTTTGATTTTTTTACTTTAAGACATTTATATTGTGATTGTTGGCATAACTGCTTTGCAAAATTGTTCGAATTTGCTTGAATTGTATTGTTATAAATACAAAAACTTAAAAGTAATATGTATTTTTGAATCATTTTAAATGTGCTGGTATTTGATGATCAATTATTGACTCAGGTTTATTAGCCCGCCCCATTTGATACTCCTTTAATAGGAAAATATAATTTAAAACTAAAGCAAACGGCCATGTATAACTCCGGGTGAATCATCCCACCTTCTTTACCTGATTTATAAATAGCTCTTGCTAACTCAGGTGCTTGATAAATAGGTACTCTATGCTTAATCGCTAATTGCCTTATTTGCAAAGCCTTCTGATCGATACCTTTAGCGACAATAATTGGAGCTGCATCTTTATCACTGTTATAACGCAATGCTACTGCATAGTGAGTTGGATTAGTTATAATAACTGTTGCAGTAGGAATCGTTTTTTGTATTCTTTGCATCGACATACGTTGTTGCATTTGCCTCACTTTCTTTTTTAATTCGGGATTACCATCAGTTTCTTTACTTTCTTCTTTAAGTTCATATGTCGTCATCATTGCTTTTTTATTATAAAGATATTTGCTAATCAAGGCATCCATAATAGCAATGAGTATTAAAAGAATGATGATTTGCGTAAAGTATGACTTGAAGACAGTAAAAATCTGATCAAATAAATTAAATTGGTTAATTTTAGAAAATTTAATAATAATTGGCATTTGAATATAAAAAAAGAAAATAAGAAATGTCATAAAAATTAATAGCTTAATTAAAGATTTAACTAACTCTATCAGAGTACTTATAGAATAAATATTTTTTAAATTACGAATTAAGTGAAAACGTTCTGCTTTAAATCGTATTATTTTTTCAGGAAGTCTCAATTTTCCAAAAAAAGATACCGATAAAAGAAAAAAAACAATAATAGTGATAAAAATAGGTATAAGCAGAAGTAAATTGTTGGTAATTAGTGTATAAAAAAAATCTCCATAAACCAATTCAGTACTGTTTTCTTCACCAATTTTTTTAAAGATATGATAAAAATTTTGAGACCAGACTTCAATAAAACTAGGTCCAAATATATAAATGCATAATAACGCACTCAGAAGGGAAATTCCTGAATAGAATTCTCGTGCTCTTAGAAATGAGCCCTCTTTGATGAGACGATCCAATTTCTTAGCTGAGGGCTGGTGCTTGCGTTCGCTGCTGTCTTCTTCACTCATATCAGTATATTTTTTAAGAAAAATAAAAGTTCATTACAAAGTATTTCGCCATTTTCAACAATAATGTCAAAACTAAGATACAGAATTAAAAAAACCAAAATTAAAGATATGTTGATGCCGATGGAAAAAAGATTGAGTTGAGCAGTGAACTTAGTTACTAAAGCAAGTGTAAAGTTGGTTACCATTAATACAAATATAAGTGCTATAGAAAGCATGACCGTACCTTTAAAAATAATTCCTGCAAATAATACAATTTTTTTTTTTTTATCATATATTGATCGAGAGGATTTAATTTTGGCAACATTTCAATCGATGTAGTCAGCATGTTAATAAATACTAAATGCCCATTCAATTGAAAGAAAATGAGTACACTTAAAAGAAAGAAGAAGTTAGCTAAAGACGTTAAACTACCAATGCCTGGAATATAAAGAGTGGAAAACCCTAATCCTGCTTGTAAAGAAACCATCTGTCCAAAACCAATAAAACACTCCATAAAAAAATTAATTAAAATTCCTGTAGTGAAGCCCAGGAAAAATTGTTGCAGTAATAGAGAAATAGTCTCAATTAAATATGTCGGACTCGCTTTAAAATGTATTGGAGCAATTTGCATGATAAAAAATGTAAGTACTAATGAAAATGCAAGGCTAATTCGGGGAGATATCCATTCTTTACGTAGAAAAAATAATATTCCAAATGTAGATGCTATTCGTGTTTCAATCACTAAAAAGGTGAGTATATTTTCTGTAAATTGAGAAAGCAGCTCAATCATATTAATTGTCAATCAGCTTTTAGAAATATTTTCATCTGCTATCACACCACTTGCTGCATTTCCTAAATGGGATCTTCTGATAACTTAGTATGAATTGACTTTTGTCCCCAATAGTACTGCAAGCTCAAGGAAATTGACTCTTGTAATACCCCCTAAGTCAGTTTTAACTCGTGTGAAGTGATTCATATTCCCTCTGATATAATTACTCAATCATTATTCTATAAGCTGAATTCTTCCATCACATTGATCTAGATCATGAAAACACTAATAATAACTTAAAATGTAAAATTTAAGGATTTTAGTCTTTCATGTCTGCCAATGATGATAATTACAATAGTAATGACACAGAATGTGTAAAATGTTCTTTTTCTCCTTTTTGCATGTCATATAGAGAAAAAACACGATGGAATCTATTTAATTCAGTAGTAAAGCAACGCCACTATCTTCAAAAACAGAATGTTTTTGATTTAGCTAATCATACGTTCCGAAGTCTATGGGTTATTCGTCGTGGAGCGTTAAAAACATACCAAGTTGGTGCTGACGGAGATGAAATAATACGGGGATTTTATTTCTCTGGTGAGATTCTTGGTTTTGAAGCGATTTACACGAATCTCCATCTTTACTCAGCAGCCTCTTTATCTGAAACGGTTATTTGCGAAATCCCCTACGATAATTTTCTTGACTTGCTGCGTGCTAATCCAGATCTTCAAAAGCATAGTTTATATTTAATTAGCAAACAACTAAATATGGGTTCTTATTTATTTTCAATCAAAGCAGAGCAACGTCTTGCTGCTTTCCTTATGGATTTATCTAACCGATTGTACCCGTTGGGAATGCAATTTGAATTGCTTATACCAATGACTCGCCGGGATATTGGGAACTATTTAAGACTCACTGCTGAAACTATCAGCCGCCTCCTATCTCAATTTAAGGATGATAAAATTATCACTATTGATCATAAAAAAATCCAATTATTACAACCAGAAAAATTAAAATTTATTTCTGAGCATTAATGCCAGCCAAAGAAGCCTAGGATTCATAATTGGATACCCTAACTCTCTTTTCAAAATAAATTTAAGATTTCATGATGTAGATCAATGTTATCTATAAAAATATGATTAAAATAGTTCTTGAATAAAGTTATAGCGTATAAAAGACTTTCAAGTCTCTATGCACCTTTTTTCTAATATTACTTTATGATTGCTAATTGATTGACAACCAGTATGATAGGATAATTAAGTAAGGAATGTTATCATGTTAAAAAGGATTTTATTGTTATTTCTTATTACATCTTTAGCATATGCACAAGATTTTATTGATAAGGTAATTCCTATTAATTATGCCAACCCCATTAAAGTGAAAGAAGCATTGAATCCCTTATTAAAACCTGGTGAAACAATTAGTGTTTATAATCAAAGTTTAATAGTGCATGTTGACAAAGACACACTCACGCAAATGAGGTCTTTGATTCATCAATTAGACGTAGCACCTAAGCAACTTATAGTGGCAGTTCATCAAGGCAATGACGAATGGCTTAATAGCCCACAAGATAGTAATAATTATTCCACGCAAAGCGGACAAGAACAAGAAAACAATCAATCAGTACAAGTTCAAAGTGGCTCTTATGCCTATGTTTCAACGGGAAAAAATTACCCTGTAATCAGTCAAGTTGATGCTGGGTGGGCAACAGGTGTGGGATATCAACGTATGCAAGCGGACAAAGGTTTTCTTATCCAACCTGAATTACAAGGTTCAAAAGTAAAAATAACTATAACAAGAGATTTTTCGCAACAAAGTTTGGTCAATCAAGAAAATCAATTGGATCAAAAAACTGCTACTACAACATTAATTCCACTAAACAAATGGGTAAAAATTTCTCAGTCTCGAGGCAAACTAAATCCACAAGAAAATAATGTAGTTACTTATCAGGCTGGTAACTCTTTTGACACAAATGGTTCTTTGTATATTAAGATTACTATTGCAGATGAGTAAGTTCATGTGCACAATGACAGGTATTTTGAAGTGGAATATTACACATTAATTGATCCTTTTAAACAATTATTATGGATAGTAATGGTTGTTGTCGCTTTAATTACTTTACCTGCTTTGCTGATTGGGATAAGTATTTCTATTTTTCAAGCGGCAACACAGATAAATGACATGTCATTAACGTTTATCCCTAAGTTACTAGTGATGATACTTGTTCTTATCTTTAGTTTACCATGGCTATTATCAAAGTTAGTCTCAATGACTCAAGATCTGATGTTTCATTTGCCTCAATATTTAAGTTAAGGAGCGAGATTCATTAACTTTACTCCACCAAGTAATTAAATTTTCAGTAATAAACTTAGCTTCATTAAGTTTTGTTAAGTCACCTTTTGCATTTGCCCAAAAGAAAAGTTTCTGCAGATGAGAATAGATTCCTTCAAGTTTTTTAGCCATTTCTAAATCAGCATTGAAATCCAAACAATCAATAAAATATGAAACAATATCATAAGAATTGCTTAATAATTTACATTTTAAGGTAATGTTATTTTCAGAAATTGCTAATAATGAACCATTAATATTTTGTAAAAGTCGTTCGAGTAATATCGAGATATGCCTATAATGTGGAGCTCCTAAAATTTCACTGGTAAGATTGATATCTTTATAAGTATTGATGTGATTCATCATTTATCCTTAAATGAGATTAATTATTTTTTCTGCTTATTGAACATTGTTATTTGTTGTTCAATAAAGTTTCCCAGTTGCTGGTATTTAGAAATAATATTGTCTAAAGCGGCATATTTTAGGGTAAGATTTGTCCGAACAACATCTAAACGCCCTTGTTCGCTATTAATTTTTTTACTTAAAAGGTTTCTTTCCTGACTTATTATTTGTTCTCTATTATAGATAGTTCCTGTTTGAAGAGTGGTCAGCGAAGTGAGTACTTTTGCATCAAAGTTAGCACCACTATTTGAAAAAAAGGCGCGTAATTGCGGTAAATTTTGTTCGATATTTTCACTTAACAGATCATGATTGATATCCAATTTACCTTTCACTACATATTCAACCCCTTCATCATTTGTTTTTACTTCAGCTTTGGCTAGCTTAATGCCCATATCAAGTAGCGAGTTAATCGGATTGGTACCAATAGTTTGGGTCATTATTTCCTGTAAATTTTTTATGATTAAGGGATAGGTGCTGTCTCGCAAATACCGCAAAGATTGGTCCTTAGCTAATTCTTCCATAACTTGATTGTAAGCTTTGATAAAATCACTCAAAGCTCCTGCAATAAGATTCACTTGGTTTGATGTATCGGGGTTGACGGAGATCGTTGCTACCCCAGTTTGGTTTAATTGAAAAGTCACACCTTCTAATACATCGTTAATTATATTTGTACTTCGAGTGACACTGTAGTTATTTATGGAAAATTGTGCATCTTGCGCTGCCTGTAAAACATTATTAATTTGTAAAGGGTTGTCTCCACTGACGTTTATTTGATTGATCGCTCCTGTATTTGTGGCACTTAGCAAAAGTATGTATTGATCTTGGTCTGACGCATCATTAGTGTGCAAAATGCTGGCCCTAATTCCTATATTTCCCAATGAACTATTAATAGTATCTCTTATATTTTCTAAACTATCTGAATCTTTGATGGAGATGTTGTATGAATTAGACCCTTGGGTTAAAACCATCATTCCAGATAAATTCAGTGATTGATCTTTCGAGCTATAAATTGTAGAACCAATTTGATGTGCCGTTGCTAATTGGCTTACATTAAGATTAAAATTGCCCGGAGTAGGATTATTAGTATTGAGAAGAGCTGTAGCAACTAATTCATTATTAGAACTGGCTTTATAAAAATTCTGTTTCAGTACTGTGTCAAATTTACTAATTGAATCAGAGAGATTCTTAATCAAATTCTTTAATTGCGTGTATGAAGAAAGCTGCTTTTGATAAAGTGAATTTTTTTGTTCTAGTCGTTTTAAGCCTATTTTTTCTACCTCCATCAATCCGTCAACTATTGAGGTAATATCTAATCCAGAACTAATGCCATTTGCCATAGTGTTTATCCATTTTTTAGTAAAACCTGGGGTTATTGAATCCCCAGGTTACTAGAGATCATCGTTGAATTAATCCTAATACAATTTGTCCTGAAGAATTAGCTTGTGACAACATCGCTGCTCCAGTTTGTTGCAAAATTTGGTATTTTGCCAAATTAGAACTCTCAGCTGCAAAATCGGTATCCATAATTCGCGAACGAGCACTTTCAATTTTCATAACTCGATCTTCATCTGCAGATACAGCTGACTCCAGATTTGATTGATTTGCACCTAACTGAGCCAAACCCGTGGTAATTGATGTAATAGCGGTATCCAGATTGGTGATAGCAGTTTGTGCGTTTGCATTAGAAGTAATATCATCAGCATTGATAGCTAAAGCAGTTGAATCACTGTCGGTTAAAGTAATTGTTAAGCGATCATTAGCTGTATTTTGTGATCCAATCTGTATAGAAACAGTACCACCGTTTAATACAGCTTGACCGTTGAAATCAGTCACATTAGCAACACGATCAATTTCATTTTTAAGGCTTTGGAATTCCGTATCAAGGTTAGCTAAATCACTCGTTTGATAAGTTCCTGTTGAAGCTTGAACACCCAGCTCTCGCATTCTTTGCAAAAGAGAAAGCACTTGATTCATACCAGACTCCGCTGTTTGAATCAAAGAAATGCCATCATTACCATTTCTTGCAGCTTGATTTAGTCCTCGGATACGAGCAGTCATTCCTTCAGCAATTGCAAGGCCTGCAGCATCATCCTTTGCACTATTCACACGCAAGCCGGTTGCAAGCCTATTAAGTGTTGTAGACAATTTATTTTGCACTTGATTCAACGATTTTTGTGCAATCATTGATGACATATTTGTATTTACAGTAATAGCCATAATGAGTCCTTATTTTCTAGTTAATATTAACTCATTAATGTCTAAGTGACCTACCCATAGATCAGCAAAGAAAGCCCATTAAATGAGTACATAATCTTTATTGCTGAATTTGGCGTAATACTTAAATCTACTCTTTAGTTTATTGTTAAATTTAGATTATAAGCGAAAACTAGAAATCAAACTGGTGACCATTAATGACCAACCATTTACCAAAACAAAAAAAATAATTTTAAACGGCAAAGAAATCATCATAGGAGAGAGCATCATCATCCCCATAGACATAAGAATACTAGCCGTCACTAAGTCAATGATTAAAAAAGGAATAAATATCAAAAAGCCTATTTGAAAGGCTGTTTTTAACTCGCTGGTAATAAATGCTGGGATAACGGCAAACATAGGTGGTTCTTTGGATGAGGCCTGAGTTTTAGCGAGCTTTAAAAACATATTTAAATCAGCTTTTCGCGTTTGTTTGAGTAAAAACATGCGTAGACTAGCACCGATTCTCTCTATTGCCACTTCATCACTTATTGTTCCTTTCATATAAGGATTGATGCTTGATTCATTAATCGTATTAAAAACGGGCATCATCACAAAAACAGTCATAATCAAAGACAAACCAACCAAAATTTGATTGCTCGGAACATTTGGAATACCAATTGCTTGCCTTAGAATTGAAAAAACAATAATTATCCGAGTAAATGAAGTCATCGTCATCAATAAAGCCGGGAGGACTGTTAGCAAAGCCATGCCTAATAAGATTTTCAGGCTTACATTATATGTCACCTCACCAGTAGAAGAAGACGAAGTCAGTAATGGAATTGAAGACCAATCGGCATGCGCCGTTGTTGACAAAAAGCAAATCATTATACCGGTAAGATATAGACAATATTTCAGATTACTTTTCTTAAGAGGATTCAATTTTTTAAAAAACAAACTTAAGTCCATTTTTATATATCATTTTGTTCAATTAAATGAAGCAGGCTAAAAGTATTAGGTGAAAATCCTATAACTAATTTCACATTCTCAACAGAGATAACTACTATTTTTTCCCTCTTACTTAAAGATAATTGATGAATAACCTTAATACCTGAAGCATTCTGATAAGAGGAATAAGTAAGTTTCTTTAGTAAGAAAACAAATGCAAAAATTGCCGGAATAATCAATAGCAAAATCAATGCAGCGTAAAGTATTTCATGGTTCATAAACATCAGATAATTTTTAATTTTTAATTTCAGTATTTTTTATTAACCCTGAGAGTAACTCCATTTCTTCTAACGTAATATCACAGTATTGTAAGATATCTTTTTCCTCCATAATACCATTTTGCAAAATTTTTTTTGCTCTATCATATTGATGCTCAATTTCTTCTTTGGGCTTTCCATTAGAGAATACCATTTTATTATCCTCAATTGACTGTAGTATTGCTTTTTGTTCCTGTATTGCCTTATGAATTAGCTTCATCCCTAAATTATTTTGAAGTGCCCTAAGTTTTGTGTTCTTAATCTGCGGATAAACAGAAAAAAGAAAAAAGAATATAAAACTTAAATTAATTGCCAACAAAATACTAAGTAAAATAATCTCAACCATTCATGCTGCTCCTCTAAAGAACTTCTAATTACTCTCTTCAATCAGATTGTAGCCAGTCGTTAAATGCGCCTTTAATTTAGATAATAATTGGGTATGAATTTGTGAAACTCTTGCCTCTGTTATATTAAGAACTTGCCCGATTTCTTTAAATGAAAGTAACTCATTATAATAAAGTGCTAATAAAATCTGCTCTCGATTGGATAAGCCAAGAACTATTTTTTTTAAAATTTCTTTTACTTCCGATTTCATCACATCAACAATAGGATTGTCGTCATTATCCTGAGAGATTTCGCTTTCCGTAGCATCTTCTAAACTTTTTGCTTTCAATAAATTAATTTCTTCATTAAAACAAGAATATTCATGAAAAGTCATCCCTAACTTTTGACTGACAAGTTCTGTTGTGGGCTTTTGGTTTTCCCGATGTAAGTTATCTAAAGCATTCGCTACTTGTTTTATCGATTGGCTCAGTTCTCGAGTAATCCCAGAATGCTTTCGCAAAGCTTCATAAATAGCGTACCGAATTTTTAACGTAGCATAAGTCTTAAAAGTGGCTTGATGGTCTAATGAAAAACCATTGTTCGCTTCTATCAAACCAATAATTCCTGACTGAATAAGATCATCTAGTTCAATTGATTCAGGAACTTTCCATTTAATTTGTTGAGCAATACGCTTAACTAAGGGACCGTATTCTTCAATTAAAACAGTTAAATTATCTTGTCTTTGATTAGACTGATATTGCATCGCTTCTAACAATTTTCTCTCCCTGAAAAACGGCATTTATTAATTCTATCTTATTAGGAACATGAATATCTTTTGCTATATTTTGACCATCACACCAATAGGCTATTGGCAATTGATGCCTCATGACAACACTTAAGCAAGGAGCTATCGTTTTACTTTCGTCTTTTTTGGTGAGAATACATCCAAGAGTATGTGACATACGAAAATTCTCAACCACATCATTTAAAATTTCGCTTTGAATATTACAGGGCAATACCAAATAGCTTGCTATGTCTTTATTTTCATTACATGGGCCTTCTAATAGTTCAGCTAGCTTTTTATTGTCATTAGGCTTAACCCAGCCGTATCAATTAAAGTAAGTTGCTTCTCAGAAAAAAAATAAATAGACTCTTTAAGCTCTAAAGAATTACGTGCGTATTTGATATCAATATCCAATAGCTTACCAAAATAGTGAAATTGATTTTTTGTGATTATCCGCTGAAAATCGGTACTAATAATCCCTAAATTTTTGCTACCGTATTTATCAATAAATCGTTTGGCAAGTTTTGCGACACTCGTTGACTTACCAATGCCAGTAGGACCAATTAGGGCACATATTTTCTGAGAATCAATAATTTCGTTTTCTAATAAAGAGATATGTGAGAATAATAGTTTAATAAAAATTTCATTACTTAATATTGCTTCTTTCTCACAGGCCTCAGCATAAATACTGGAATACTCTTCTATAAAATCAGAAGGAAATTTAAGGCTTCTCAACCTTTGTTGAAATAAAGTAATTTTTTCAATTCGAATCAATTCTGTCTTAAGGCTGTTTTGGTCAATAGAAGCCACTTTTTCTAAAAGACTTAGTGGCTCTGGTCCGTTTTCCTTTTGTTCGCTAGAAAAATTCGTTGTATCTTTTTCTTGATGTGTTAAACCTGCAATAACTTCTACACCATTTGCACATGAAGTCTGTGAATAAATAACTGCCTCAGAACCAAGTTTTTCTTGTATTTTAATAAGTGCATCGGCCATTGATTCTGCATAAAACCTTTCCAATTTCATAATAAAACTCCCTATCTCTTATGCAGCAAAACATCCTAAGTATATACTTAATCATAAAAAATACTATTTACTCTCTCCAAATACTACCCAAAAAATAACTGCGGCTGCTCAAATCAACAAAATGAGGTTTATCCGATTCGTTCCACTATTTTAATCTGTTTATTATTAGGTATTTCAGCAAAAGAGAGGAAATGCACGTTGGGTAAATTTGCTTTAAATAAGCGCTCAATAAGCACTCTTAACTCATCATGCACTAAAAAAATGACTGGTAAAACATTAGTTTCACATTTTTTCACATAAGCTAAAAGTTGTGCAAATATTCGGTCAGCCAATCCAGGATCAACGACAATCATTTTTTCGTTAATTGACTGGTTTAGTTGAACTGATTTTAAAAGAATCTGTGTCAAATCATTATTTAGAACTGCAACAGGTAATTCTAACGAACTACCACAGATATTATAGACAATCATTTGTTTTAACGCAATTCGAACAGTACTTGTGAGAACTTCTTGATCTTTTACTCGAGACCACTGTTCAATCATAGTTTCAGCAATGGTAGCAAAATCAACGATAGGTATTTCGGAAGTTAATAATTTTTGTAATACCGTAAAAATAACAGTGGTTGGAACACCATTAGCTGTCGAAGTCAAAATTTCTGCTAATTTAGGATCAGTATTAAGTAATTTATTAATCAGTTGTTGTACCTCTTCATAGCCTAATATATATCCTGCATTAGTGTAAATAATCTGATTCAAGTGGGTTGCTATCACTGTACTGGCATCAACAACAGTATACCCTAAAGTTTCTGCATGTTGTTTTTGGTTTTCATTAATCCAATAACAATCCAAGCCAAAAGTTGGATCTTTATCCAATATGCCCGGTAAACTTTGTTGGATGTTGCCTGCAGTAATCGCTAATAGCTTATCGGAATATACTTGTGCTTCAGCGACTTGTACGCCTTTTAAATAAATTCGATAAACATTTGGGGGTAGAGTAAAATTGTCTTTTATATGAATTGTGGGGATTAAAAACCCTAGCTTTTGAGACAATTTCTTCCTTATACCTTTGATGCGTGAAATTAACTGTCCCTCTCGTTTCGCGCCAACTAATTGAATCAAACCATAGCCTATTTCCAATGCCACACGATCACACGAAGCCACATCATCCCAGCTTAAATCCACCAATTCATCGCCAGATCTGTTATCTCTAACATCAAGCTGCTTACCTGCATGAGCAACAATTTCTTGTTTGTTTGATGCTAAAAAATAACTCATTATTAAACCAATAGTTGCAAACATTAGTAATGAGAGATGAGGCATTTGTGGAATCACTGCAAGGACAGTCAAAATACAAGAAGATAAGAAAATGGGTCTTTGGTTTCCAAACAATTGTAATAGAGTTTGTTTACTGACGTCGGCTTCGTTTGACACACGCGTCACCATAATAGCCGCTGAAATAGAGAGCAGCAATGAGGGTATTTGTGCCACTAAACCATCACCAATCGTTAAAATCGAAAAAGTATGCGCCGCATTCATAAAGGAAAGGTGATGCTCTGCTATTCCAATAATGATGCCACCAATTAAGTTAATCACTAAAATGAGCAAACCTGCAACTGCATCTCCACGGACAAATTTACTTGCACCATCCATAGACCATAAAAATCTGATTCTGAAATGATTTCTTGTCGACGCTTTTTAGCTTCTTCTTGACTGATAACCCCAGCATTTAAATCAGCATCTACAGCCATTTGTTTACCAGGCATTGCATCAAGAGTGAATCGGGCACTTACCTCAGAAACTCTTCCTGCCCCCTTTGTTACAACCACAAAATTAATGATCATTAAAATAACAAAAATAATCAAACCTACAATAAAATTTCCTCCGATAACAACTTCTCCAAAAGCTTGGATTACTCTCCCTGCCGCCCCAGTTCCCTCATGACCATGCAATAAAACAATCCGTGTCGAGGCGATATTTAAGGTCAACCGTAGCAAAGTAGTTATGAGTAGAATTGTTGGGAATACATTAAACTCTAAGGGTCTGGCCACATAAAGGCATGCCATTAAAATAACAAGAGAAATACTGATGTTAAATGTGAATAGAAGATCTAGTATAAAAGGAGGCAATGGAATTATAACCATTACCAACATCGAAATAATAAGTAAAACAGAACCTAAGTTCGATTGTTTTAAACGATTGACACTAACCAAACTGTTGGCCATAAACCTAATCCCTTAATCTATTTGAAAACGCCATATTTAGGTTAATCTCAAATCCAGCTTAAAACATATGTATCTTATTATCAATGACTTAATTGTTCTACTTCGTATAATATTTTTTAATTAATTCAATACGATTTTCACTATTAAGGTAGTCTGCAAACAGATCCTCTCGTTTAATGTTGAGCTGTTGTAAAGACTCTCGCTCTTGATTAAGCACTAAAACAATCTGATTTAAAAAGGATTGAAAGTTTTGCAAATTAGGTACAGAAATATGATTTATTTGATTAAATTGCTCTTCATACTCAGATAAATATTTTTCAACAACAGCAATTGACTGTTTTTTTTTCTCAATTAAATTTTTTAATTCATCAAGCCTAAAACCCAGATTTTTTTGCTGTAATTTGATAATCTTTTCAACTTTTTTAAAACGTGTCATTCGACTATTTTGCATGCTATTCCCCTGCTAGCAATTTTTGCAACTCCAGGATACTTCTCTCAAAAGCAATATCTTCATTATAGTCTTGTTTTAAGAATTGATTGAAGCTGTTAATTAATCTTATTCCTTCATCCAACAACTGGTCAGTCCCTGACTTATACATCCCTATTTTAATTAAGTCCTCATTTTGCAAATAATGTGAATATACCTTTTTAAAATGCATTGCTTCATTGAGGTGTTCTTTCTTAACTACATTAGGCATTACCCTACTTATTGATTTACATATGTCTATGGCTGGAAAGTGTGTTGCTTCAGCAAGCTCTCGAGATAAAACGATATGACCATCCAAGATTGAACGAACATGATCAGCGATGGGGTCATTCATATTATCCGCTTCAATCAATACTGTAAAAAAAGCTGTTATAGAACCCCCTAGAGAACTATTTCCATTACCACAGCGCTCTGCTAATTGCGATAGTTTGGCAAAGACAGAAGGAGAATAACCTTTTGCAGAAACGGGTTCTCCAAAAAGCGCATACATATTACGTAACGCATGTGCATATCGAGTTAATGAGTCGATAATCAGTAAGACATTCTGACCTAGATCACGGAAATACTCTGCAATCGTTACAGCAGTCAGGATCCCATTAGTTCTCTCTAAAGGAGAGGTATTAATTGGAGCTGCTATAATTACCGTTTTATGTAAAGAGTCAGGTCCAATATTTTCTTCAAGAAACTCCTTAATTTCTCGGCCACGCTCACCTATCAGCCCTACAACAACTACATCGGCCTTTGTAAAACGAGTAATCATTCCTAAAAGCACGCTCTTCCCTACTCCACTTCCAGCAAAAATTCCCATACGCTGGCCAATTCCAACAGTGAGTAAGCTATTGATGGCTCTAACTCCTACATCAAGCTGGGTGCTAATGCGTCGACGATCGAAAGGATTTGATGCTCTGCCGGCAACAGGATTGTAATTACAGGGACCAAGTATGCCTTTATTGTCAATCGGCAGACCAAATCCATTTAAGACTCGGCCTTTTAGTTGCCTATCAGCAGGAACTTTCAAAACCTCTTCCACAAACTCAATTGGCGTTCCAGGTAGAATTCCTACAGGTTCTTCAAAAGCAATAAAAAAGTGGTCTCATTTGAAAAACCGATGACTTCCATCAGAATAATTTTGGGGCCATGTATTTTGCAAATACACCCAATTGAAACCTTTAAACCAATTCCTTCAATAAAAAAGCCGGAAATACGCAAAATTTTGCCATGAATACTTGGAAAGTTAATTTTATCTAGATTTTGTTCCCAATAATCAAGATATTCTGTTAGGCTCATGATCGATTTTAAAAATGGTATTAATAATATTATCCATATTTACAACAAGCTCATTAATTGGTGTAATTAATTTAAAATCACCTGGATACATTTGGGGATCAATTTCTACTTTAAACTGATCTTCATTTAACACATGCTTTTGCCACAATTCAAAATCTTGTGGAGACACTATAACCGTGCATCTATTTTCTTCACTTATTTTCCCTAAATTTTTTTTAATGATTTGGGCTATTAGTTTAGGATCTTGTTGAAACTCCTTGTCTATTATTTTTTTCACTGTTTTTTTTACAAGTAGTGCTATTTTCTCAACCAAGGTATTGTCTACTTCTTGAATCTTTTTATTCAGTTGCTGGTTTAATTCTGTAAATAAATCTATCAAATGATTCAAATTATGTCTTAATAATTCGGCCTCCTGGTTAGAAACTAAGGAGGATTGTTCGGATGAATCAGGGATATCAGTATTTTTCTTTAATTCTTCTTCAATAAGTATATTCTCTTTTCTATTCTCGTCAGTAATTTCAGGAAAATTCCAAATCTCATAATCTTCGTGTATTACATGGTTATCGAGATGTTCTTTCATTATTTACCCTTAAACAAATCCAGCATCTCTACGAGCAGTAGGGATAACAATTTTATTTGCCGCAGCTAATTGTTTTGCTTGACGGACAATATTTTTTTGAGCCAGGATTACTTCTTTTAATCTCACAGGACCCATTGAATCGAGATCTTCCTGTATTAATTCAGCCGATTTAGAAGACATGTTTTTAAAAAAAGCTTGTTTAACGCTATCATCAGCCCCCTTTAAAGAAAGGGTTAATTGATTATTATCAACTTCATTAAGTAAGGTTTGTAAACTTCTACTATCAAGTTGTGCTAACCTTTCAAAAGGAAATATCTTTTCTTGTATTTTCTCAGTAATTTCTTTATCTTCTTTACCAAGATAGGAAATAATCTCTTTTTCAGTATCCATATCTAAAAATGAAATAATATTCGCTGCCTTGTTTATAACATCATTATTGAGTACTTTAAATTTTTCAGTTCGCGTGAAAAATTGCTCTAAATAATTCGACAAGATTTTCATCCCTGACTCAGATAAAGGCCCTAAATTAGTCATTCTTCTGATCACTTCCTTGCTTGTTGCCTTGGGCAAATTATTAAGAATTTGTGCGGCCTTATGATTTTCAAGACACAAAAGAACGACTGTTATAATTTGAGGATGTTCATCGCGCAATGCATCTTCTATCAAGTGTATGGGTTGCCACTTTAAAAGCTCAATTCCTTTTTGTTCCTCAGTAAGACTGCTGCTTTCCATCAAAGAACTTGCTTTATGGCTGCCCACAGCATTCACTAGACTATTTTTTATATAATTTCCTGAATCGGCATTAAGACCAGACATTTTATGCGTTTCCCTGAAAAATTCATTTAATGCTTGAATTACTTCATGTTCAGACAAATCACCCATACTATTCATAATGTCTATAATAGTTTCAACATCCTTCTGCCCTAAAACTTTTAAAACTTCAGATGCACAAGATTCCCCCATTCCCAATAAAATAATTGCTGCATCTTTTGAGGAGGTCATTTTAATTTGCTATCCATTTCTTAATTATATTCGCTACCTTATTTGGGTCTTTTAGGACCAAGTCTTTTAATAACTTAATCTGCTCTTCTTTCAAGTGCATCATTTCAGGAGTAATTTGATGCTCTCCAGTTATGCCCAAAGCCAATGATGGAACCATTTTAGCCTCTTTCGGTTTAAAACTCGCAATAAATTTTTTGTATATGAGGAGAAGAAATAAAAATCCTAAAATAACGCCCAGTATCTGCTTTGACCACTCTAAGAATAGGGGCTTTTCCCAAAATGGTATTTGTGTTGGAGTTTCTATCTTTTCGGACTTGAAAACACTATTGACCACTGTAACTTGGTCACCTCTTTTTGAATTAAAGCCAATTGTTGATTTCACAAGTTCAGTTAGCTTATCTAATTTATCTTGGGATAACGGCTTAGGAACCATTTTATTTGTCTTCTTATCAAGCACCATATCTTCATCAACAATCACAGCTACTGAGATGGTTTTTATTTTAGGAGTACTAGATTTTTTATATTGCATTGACTTTGACACTTCATAGTTTTTAATGCTCTGACTGCGACTTTGTCCAGTTTGAGGGCTGTTTTGATTATTCTGTTCTTTATTTGTAGGAGCTTGATTTGATAGAGCACCAGGCACTCCGCTTGCGTTTGCAGAGGAAGTATTTTCGCTCAATGTTTGCTCGCTGCGTACCGTTGTTTGATTTGGATCAAACGCTTCTTTAGCTTCTTCTTGCTGAGTAAAATCCAAATCAATATTCACACTTATAGACGCTTTATTTATCCCAACCATAGGTGAAATAAGTGATTTGATTCGCCTTTCATAGTACATCTGTAAACTATTTTGATAATCTAATTCTTCTTGATTGAGATAGCTATCTTGATTGAGGATAGAAGACAAATAATGGCCGTATTGATTCGTTATAACTACAGATCTTGGCTCTAATCCAGGCACACTCGCCGCAATAAGTTGAATTATTGACTTAATTATTTCTTTATCATGTTCATAACCAGGAGTAAAATTAACCATTACCGAAGCAGACGGCTTTGTGTTTTCGTCAGAAAAAATATTTCTTTGCGGAATAGCAAGATGAACCTTAGCAGCATTTACACCTTGTATCTTAGAAATAGTCCTGGCCAAATCGGCCTCTAATGCATGTACATAGCGGGCATTTTCCAAAAATTGACTGCTACCAAACTGGTTCGAATCATTAAGATAGGCAAGACTAAAGACATTGTCCTTAGAAACCCCTGCAATGGATAAGTTTAATTTAGCTTTTTCCAAATCATTAACTGGGACTGAAACCGTATGATTATACTCATTAACTTTGTATAAAATTCCACCTTTATCTAATTCTTGCATTATTGCTGATAAATTATCACCATCAACATAATAAGGCAAAGGAGCATAAATTGGAGATTGAACCCAATGATATAGACTTATTCCTAAAACAACACTTAAGGTTACCCCGACAAGAAAAAAGATTCGTTTGGTAACATCAAATTGAAACAAATCTCTAAGTACCTCTAAAACTTTAGTAATACTTTGATCCATAGCTGTCGCTCAAATCATATAGGCATACTCATGATCTCTTTATAAGCATCAATCAGTTTGTTCCTTACAACTAAAAGACCTTCAAAAGCCACTTTAGAATGGATTGCAGAAATTAACACTTGCGGTAAAGAAACTTTTATATCTCCTTTTAGATAAGACTCTTTTAAAGACTCAGCAGCATTTTGTGTTTGATTGATTGTAGACAATGCAGATTTTGCAGCCCCCATTATCTCACCAAAGCCCGATTGTGTCTTTTTAATATTGAGATTATCTAATTGGGGCTTTTCTGATATGGATCTAATTTTTGTCAACGTATCCATGATTTGCGCTTTTGAAATCGCAGGAACAGTCATGATGTATATCCTATATAAAAAATTCCTTTCTTTAACTTAGTATCCTATAGCTTTAGGCAAACTGCAACAGCAAAGTCACATTCATCATAGGGTAATGATTACATTATGCGAATATGATATTTGCCATTAGCAGATATAATTTGTCCTCTCAAGATTGGCTTATCGTTAGCATAAATAATCAAAGGTTCAGTTACTTTTTGGGCAAGTTGAATAATAGAATTTTGCCCTAAACCCATTAATTCACTAATTTTCATTTTTGCGCTACCGAGCTCAACTCGTAAAGAAATAATGATATCATCCAGAGGATGGTCTCTCCCTGCTTCATTTATACTCGAATTAACCTGATCTGGCTTCTCTGATTGTTCAAACATTTTATTATTCCCTATTTCTCAATCAACTATCGTTTTAACTGCCTTGTAAGAATTTAATTGTCCAAGTTGTGCATTAAACACCTTTTTATTGTCTACACATAATTCAACTAATGAAGGATCACTAACTTCAATTAAATCACCTGATTTTAAATTCATCACCTTATTTAAGGGTAATTTAATTTCAGGTAACATGGCTATTACATTGACGGTGCTTTCAATTACTTCCTTTTTTAAGGAAGAATTAAACTCGTCTTGTAAACAATCATCTGCGGTCTCATTTTTGATGGTGTGATTATAAAACGCCATCTCCTCCAATATTTTTTGCGGTAAAATCAGTTTAAAAAAACAATTGACTTTGTTTGCATTCATTTGAAACAGGATTTGATAGTTTTTTTCCTCTATATGGCGAAAATTCAAGTTTTTTAAGTATAGTGTAGATTTTAATAGTTGTGGTTGAAAATCGATTTGCTCTGAAAAAATTTTACCCAAAGAAACTAAACACAAATTTCCAATTTGATCAATAACCTTAAGTGAACAATTTCCAAAGGACAATAATTCTTTATTACTTTCATTCCCTACGTATCCATATAAGTAATCAATAAATAAACTAGCCGATTGGAAATCAAAAAGGAGCAGTCCTTGTTCTTCTCTATTTTGAAGAGCAAAAACAGTGTAAATAAAATCCTTATAGTTTTTAATTGTATCCTTATCCTCAAGATATTTGATTGCTTTATATTCAAAATCGATTTTTTTTCCTAAATATTGTGAAAGTTCTGTGCCAAAGTTCGCAGAAAAGGCTTGAGCTAAGTTCACAATATCTTTATTTTCTTCTACCAACCAACTATTTTCAAAAGATTCAATATGTTGTAACTCTTCAGAATTATCAGTTTTTTGTTCGGTTAGATCCCTCATTTTATCCCTCAAGCAATCGTTTTACAGCCTCATCAGTTAACAAGATGATCTCAATTCTTCTATTTTTTGGATTTTCTCCAGATTTTTTATCTAAAAGAACAGAATCAGAAGCACCTTGTATTCGAATAATTTTCTCTTCGGACACCCCATATTTGATCAATACTCTTCTCGTAGCATTTGCCCTATCTGCCGACAACTCCCAGTTACTGTAATTTAAACTATTAGCATAGGGTCTTGTATCAGTATGCCCAATAATAGTGACCTTGTATCCACTTTCATTAATTTCCTGCGATAACCAATTAAGAATGTGGCTAGCATGCGATTCAAAATCAACTTTTCCAAGAGAAAACATAGGCTTATTTTCTAAATCTTGTAGGCGGATTTTTAATCCATCTTTAACTATGGTAAAGTCAACTTGATCTTTGTATTTAGCAACATTTGAGTTTTCTTTTAATTTTCTTTCTAATTTTTCTTTTAATTTTTTTAATTCTTCTTCTTGAGTCACTTGATTTGTATTTTTAACTATTTTTTTTAGGTCCTCGTTGGCGATAACCTTAAGAGGCTCCTTATCCATACCTCGAGAATGCGCATCAATTTGAACTTTTTCCTCATTAATTAATTGTAATTTATATTTTTTAGTATTTTCATCAGGAACTTTTTTTTGTTTTACATCATTTTTTTTATTGTCAACAAAAACATTTTTTAAGGGTTTACTAAAATAATTAGAGATTCCCATTAATTGAAATTTATTTAGCATCGACAATAACCACATGAGAAGAAAAAAAGCCATCATAGCAGTCACAAAATCTGCATAAGCTATTTTCCAAGATCCCCCATGATGTGCATTATGCTTTTTTCTTACCTTTTTTATGATGATAATTTGGGGCTCTTTCGATGAATTACTCATTCAACTGCTCCTGAGCCTGCATGATTAATTTTTTTTAATAACTCTTCCAATTCTTTACCATTTGGCCTTTCTTTGCCGTAAATAATTTTTCTACCAAATTCCAAAGCCATACTTGGAGAAAACTGATTCATCATTGCTACCAATACCACACGAATACAATTTAATGATTTAACTGCTGCATCAGTACGATGTCCCATTAAGTACGCCAAAGGCGCAATAAAACCATAACCGATTAAGACTCCTAAAAAAGTACCTACTAAAGCTTTAGCAATTAAGGCCCCTAATTGCTCGGGTGGTATCCCTAAAGATTCCATGGTATGGACCACCCCCATCACTGCAGCAACAATTCCAAAAGCAGGTAAACTATCAGCTACTTTATTAATTGCATTAACACATTGTTCCTTTTCCTCTTGAAATGTTTCAATGTCCTGTTCCATCAAGTTCTCTAACTGATGGTTGTTTACTCGACCTGTAATAATCAATCGCATGTGATCAGTAAAAAACTCCATCACTTCCTTATCTTTAAGTACCAAGGGATATTTTTTGGTAATCGCACTTTCATTAATGTTTTCAATATCTCCTTCAACAGAAAGTACGCCTTGTTTTTTTACTTTATCTGCTATTTCAAATAAAAAGGACAAAAGTTGTACATAATATTTCTTCGAATACCCAAATTTCAAAATCACAGAAAAAACACTTTTAATGGTCTGTATAACAATTTTAAGATTATTACTGACCACAAAAGAACCCAATGCTGCTCCCCCAATCATTAATAACTCGATTGGCTGAAATAACGCAAATAAATGACCTCCAGCAAGAGCAAAACCACCAAAAACTGAAAATAGGATAATTAAATAACCCAAAATTACTAGCATAATCCCTCTCTTGTTTGTAATCCATTAATAAATTACATTAGTTGAGTATCGTTATTACTATAAACGAAAGGAATTGATTAATGGTATATCTTATTAAAAAATTTATATTTTTTTTCCTAGTATTTTTTTACTGCAATCTACTATTCGCAGAATCATTTAGTTCTTTTCAAGACTTTCAAAGAT
This sequence comes from Legionella norrlandica, assembly GCF_000770585.1. GTDB lineage: Bacteria > Pseudomonadota > Gammaproteobacteria > Legionellales > Legionellaceae > Legionella > Legionella norrlandica. Next base: position 53,074 of record NZ_JNCF01000011.1, read on the forward strand.
ATATAGATAATATTATCTTAGCATCAATTCCAACTGAGGCAGGGGAAAAAATTGAGATTACAATTTTACAACTTAATGAGCAAAATATCCTCCCTTATTGTAAGTCAGATTTTGATGTTTCATTAGCCCACCCAGGATTATCATCACCAACAAACACAGTTCTTTTATCCTGTAAAGGAGAAAATCCATCCATCTTATATGTCCCAGTGCAAATCAAACTAATGACCGATATGATAAGTGCTGCTCGTCGAATTATGCCCGGAGAAGTTATAACTGAAAAAGATATCGTTATAAAAAAATTTGATAAATATCAAGTTTATGATGAATATTTTCAGGACATTTCTAAAGTGAATGGCTTAGTTGCAGCTCGACTAATTCCTCCAGGAAGTATCATTCTTAAAAAAAGCATTGCAAAGTCATTATTTATAAAAAAAAATCAGCCTGTTACTCTCATTTTCAAAGAGGGTCCAATAGAGGTCAGTATGTCTGGAGTAGCACAAATGGATGGGTATCTTAATGATACCATTAAAATTGTTAATCCTTCTTCTAAAAAAATTGTTGATGGAACAATCATTGGGCCTGGGAAAGTAGAAATCCATTAAGTCAACTCAAACTAATTCTCAAAAAACTGTATTGCTTCATGTATGCTACCTGAGGTATCCCTAAGTATTCTTTTTTTTTTGAAAAAATACACTATATTTGTCAGTATTAGGCAATGACTAGTATCTCAATCAAGCATCACATATAACATAGAGAAGTTAAGCTCTATGCAAGGAGCAGGTTTTTCATGAATTGGTTGTGATGTTTAAAATAAATAACGCAATAATTGTGGGCAATCAAACAGCAGGAAGCACCTACTAATGTGAAGGAAAACATTATGGATAATGAGACCTCTAGGGACAAAGAAATAGACAAACAACTAAAGTCTATTACTAGTTCAAAATTTTCACGTAATTCTCTTTCCAGTAAAAACACTGATCTGCGTCTAGAAGAATATAATATAAAAATCAGTTCTCTTATTCCTAAACTTTCAAAAGAAAACCCAATTTTAGCGGATATCAAACAAACCAATAATGGAGAGGCTACAAAAATAAATTTTTGCCTTTTTCAATACGCTCATGTTACTGCATTGGCCGATGTCTTACCTATTTTAGAAAATTTGGGCTTGCGAGCTATCAGTGAACATACTTTTGAGTTAACTGGTGAAAATAATGAGAGCATTTGGATTTGCGAATATAGAATAGATGACTCAGTAGAATCTAGTACCAATATTCCAGCATCCAGTGAACTAATATGCCGTTCATTTGTAGAAATATTGAGTGGGAAATATGAAAATGATGGATTTAATCATTTAATATCTGTAATTGGTTGTGATTGTGATGAAATCACTGTTTTTAGAGCCTATGCTAAATACATGAAGCAAATAGGAGTAGCATTTAGCCAACAATACATTGAGTCTATTTTAAAAAAATATTCAAACATTTCCAAATTATTTCTCAAATATTTCATTTTAAATAACCAACCAAAAAGAAATTCTGATAATGAGTTAACAGATTTGATCGGTTTAATCGATCGCGAATTAAGTGCTATCCAAAATATTGATGAAGAAAAAGTCTTAAGGATATTTAATAATTTAATCGAATCAACTACAAGAACTAATTTCTTCCAACGAGATAGCCTAGGAAAAAGAAAACCTTACTTATCTTTAAAATTCAACTCAAATGCAGTACTAGAAATGTCGGATCCAAAACCATTGAATGAAATATTTGTTTACTCTAAAAAATTTGAAGGTATTTATTTAAAATCATCCAAAATTTCCAGTGGCGGGATCATGCTATCCTATCATGAAAATTATCGTTCAGAAATTCTCAATGCCATGAACGATCAGATCTTACGCAATGCCATTATTGCTACAACAGGAGCCAAGGGAGGATTTATTCTCCATACGGAGGAGAATAATAATCATTCATCTAAACAACTCGAAGCTGAAGCTAACGGAGCTTATCAAGAATTTATAGCTGGTCTCCTCGATCTAACGGATAATATCACTCAAGAAACAATTGTCCACCCAGAAAATGTTGTTTGCCATGATGACCCAGACCCCTACTTGGCAATTACTTCAGATAGAAGAAATGAGCTTTTTCCCAATTTAGCCAATAGAATTTCCAAATCATACCATTATTGGTTAGGTGATGCATTTGCATCAGGTGGTTCACAACGATATAACCATAAAAAATTAGGAATAACTGCTAAAGGGGCCTGGGAATCCATTAAACGCCATTTTAGAGATCTGAGCATCAACTTAATGGCTTATTCACCAACAGTCGTAGGCATTGGAGACATGAGTGGCGATGTTTTTGGCAATAGCATGATTTATTCAAAAACTATTAGGCTTCTTGCAGCATTTAATGATCAGTTTATTTTTATAGACCCATCACCAAATCCTGAAATATCCTACGAAGAACGTGTTCGTCTTTTTGCATTACCAAATTCATCCTGGTCAAACTATAATAAGAAGCTCATTTCACGTGGTGGAGGAGTGTTTTCGCGAGATCAAACGACGGTTTTTATTACTAATGAAATGAAACAAGTTTTCGAGATTACAGAAACCCAATTATCTCCCAATGAATTAATCAAAAGAATACTAAGATGTTCTGTTGATTTAATTTTTAACGGTGGTATTGGTACCTACATTAAAGCGACACATGAAAACAACGATGATGTTAAGGATAGAGCAAATGATTTATGCCGAATTGATGCCAATGAATTAAAGTGTAAAGTAATTGTTGAGGGGGGATATTCCGGTTTAACCCAATGTGCTCGCATTGAATATGCGCTTTCTGGAGGACTTATAAATACCGATTTCATTGATAATGGCGCAGATATCAATTATTCCAATCATGAAGTTAATTTGAAGATTGCTTTAGCTAATAAATTACAAAAAAATGAATTGTCTAAACAGCAACGAAATGAACTTTTAGAAACAGTATCCGATGAATTGGTAAAAATGGTACTTTTAGAAAGCTATTATCAAACATTGGTTATTAGTTTTTCAGCTAGTCACGCTATTGAATATGTTGATTTATATCATGCACTCCTAAAAAATTTAGATGCTAAATTTAATCTATCAAGATCGAAACAATGTCTTCCAAATAGCAAAGTATTATCAGAACGAAAAGTGACAGGAAAAAGCCTTACTCGACCTGAATTAGCTATTTTACTCTCTTATTTAAAAATTCATGCCAGAAATGAAATTTTAAATTCTGATCTAAGTCATGATCCTTATATAAAAGAGGTTATAACAACCGCCTTCCCTAAATCTCTTCATGATATTTGCAGAACTGACATAATGCATCATTTATTAGCGAAGGAAATAATTGCTAGTCAGCTTAGTAATATGGTGATTAACCGTATGGGAATTACTTTTCTATATCGACTGAATATGGAAACAGGCGAATCTATACCGATGATCATTAAATCATTTGTCATTTCCATGAAGGTTTTTGGCTTGCGGAAACTCCATGATGAAATTGAGGCCTTTGATGATTCTATTTCATCCGAAGTACAATATGATTTGTTACATCGAATTAGACGCTTGGTGAATATGTCTTGTCGGTGGTTCCTCAACTCCAATAGGATGGACAATGATACTGAAAATTTAATTACCCACTATAAAAGTTGCATTGAAGAATTGACTCCAATAATTCCTACACTGATTGTTGGACAAACTAAAAAGCAACTTGAACTCAATTATGAACGATTTATTTCGATAGGATTATCCCAAGAAAGCGCCAAGAAACTTTCCATTCTCAGAGTGTTATATACTGCACTTAATATTACTGAAGTAGCCACATCTTATTCCTTTAATCTTGAGAAAACCGCAAAAGTTTATTTTGCAATAGGCGGTAAGTTCAAGCTTGTTTGGTTTCGAGACATTATCGCGAATGACAATAGAGAAGGTTATAAAAATAGTATGGCAAGAATCACCCTTAGGGATGAAATTGATCTATTACAAAGACGCTTAACTATACTAATGCTGCAGTCACGAATTGCTTACAACAATGAAAACGAACTGGTGCAAAAATGGATCGAAATCAATAAAAACATCTTCTTGCGTTGGGATGAAGTGATTGATGTTTCACAAGAGACAAGTGGTTCAGATTATACTATGCTATTTGTCGCACTTAGAGAACTATCCAATATGCTTGATAAGAAGTTTCCTTCTGAAAAATTCCAACAACTTGCCTTCTATGATCCATTGACAAACCTGGGCAATCGAAATGTCCTTTATTTTGAATTTGAGAACCTTGTAAAAACTAGAAACAATAGATCAACTTTTGCATTAACCTATTTTGATGTTGATAATTTTAAAAAAATTAATGACCAATATGGGCATGAAGTTGGCGATATCGTATTAAAAACGGTGACTGAACGGGTAAAACAATGCATCCGAATGGAAGACCTTTTTGTGAGAGTTGGTGGAGATGAATTTATTATTATCCTTCTTCATGCCTCCTCTGAAAATAAAATTCTTACCGTCCTAAACCGTATTAAAGATCAATTTCTCTCACCCATCCAAGTAGCAGAAATTGATATTGCCATTTCTTTAAGCATTGGCGTCGCTCTTTATCCAAATGATGGGTTAGAATTAAATCAACTCATTAAAAATGCCGATCAAGCGATGTATCAGTCCAAACTAAATGGAAAAAATAAATATACTTTCACAGAAAACTTTATGGAATCAATCAGCTCTTACAAAGGAAGGACATGAAACGTTCTAGAGTCTCTCTTGGTCCCCAAAGCCATTTAACTGCCAAATTTAGGATAAATCGACTCTTTGACTTTTCGGATGGCTTGTTGTTGTATTGTTCTAGAATTTAGAATAATTAACCTAAATAAATGCGCAACAAATTTAGGATCCATGGAATATTTCTTAGATAGAGATTCATAAAGCTCAAAATTCTTTTTTTCTTGCTCGACATCAATAATTTGCTTCCCTAGTTGTCTTTTTAACGTGCCAATTTTTTTACATAAATCCTGACGAAGAGCTATGTACCTAATGATATCATGATCTATGTTTTGAATTTGTTCTCTCAATTGTTCGATTGTTGACATATCCCACTCAATGCTAAGTATCACTCCAATGACGAATTAAATAGCCATGCTCCAACTGATTCAGCTCTTGAATATCAGCAGCAATCCGAACAACATAACCACTACCTGGGGCGCGTTTGATTGAATGCCCCTCAGTACTTTCAATAGCTTCCAGTGTAAAAATGTGATTACTGTTTGGAAGCATAATTTCAAGGGTATCGTCAATAGAAAATTGATTTTTTACTAATACTTCAAGCAGTTGTTTACTACTGTCATAATTAAGTAATTCACCTACTACCTGCTGTTTAATACCCGTTTCATTGCGGTCTTTATAACTTTGATATTCTTCAGGAACATGGCGACGATAAAATCCCTCTGTGTAGCCTCTGAGCGATAGTCCCTCCAGAGTATCCATGAGGCTCCAATCAAAGGGCTTGCCACCAACAGCATCATCAATAGCCTTTCGATACAATTGGGTCACACGAGCCACATAAAAATCTGATTTAGTACGTCCTTCTATTTTTAAACAATCAATACCCATTTGTGCAAGCGTTTCAACATGTTGAATTGCTCTTAAGTCCTTTGAGTTAAATAGATAAGTCCCATGTTCGTCTTCTTCGATAAGATTCATTTCTCCTGCACGCTGAGGAGATTGCTCAAATAGAAAAGTATTAGATTCTACCTGTGCATTACCCCATTCATCTTCTTTGCCTTCTTTAATATTGTATTTCCATCGACATGAATTGGTACATGCCCCTTGGTTCGGGTCACGGTGATTAAAATAGCCAGATAAGAGGCAACGTCCAGAGTGAGCCATACATAATGCGCCATGCACAAATACTTCTAATTCAATATCCGGGCAATTTTCTCTAATTGCTTGGATTTCTTTTAAAGACAACTCTCGAGATAAAATAACTCGTTCAAGACCAATAGATTGCCAAAATTTTACTGCCGCGGAATTCATTACATTAGATTGAACTGATAAATGAATCGGTTGATCGGGCCATTTCTCTCTAACCATCATAATGAGGCCAGGGTCTGTCATGATTAAAGCGTCTGGGCCAGCTTCAATCACTGGAGCAAGATCATCAAGATAAGTATGTATTTTATTATTGGGGGCAATGATATTACTTGCGACAAAGAATAGTTTGCCTTGTGCATGAGCTTCACTAATGCCTAAAATCAATTTTTCATGGGAAAATTCGTTATTTCTAGCTCGAAGACTATAGCGAGGTTGTCCAGCGTAGACTGCATCTGCCCCATAGGCAAACGCTCGTCGCATACGCTTTAAAGAGCCCGCAGGAGATAATAATTCTGGAGATTTCATGTTAATCGTTTTACTCGTACAAAAATAAATCAATGAACTGACTTGCTTGGTAAGTGGCCAAGAAACGTCTTAAGAGGATAGTTCATCTTGTTCGAGTTTCTGGCCAGAAAAAAACTACAGAGATTACATTGCCATCATATTCATGTCCATTTTTTCGTATAAATTATACATAATCCACATAGTGCCTATTACCAATACCAACACCACAACCAAAGTAAAGAGGAAACTTAATAAATTCCAACTTGTTTTTGAATTCGTATTGAGATGGAGAAAAAACACAACTTGCACAAAAAGCTGTATTATCGCAAGAGCCCCTACTACCATGTATAGGATTTTTGGAGGCAGGCCAGAAGAGGCAACCAAATAAAATGAGAGAAGCGTCAAAAGAAGTGAGGCAACAAATCCAACAGTATAAGATTGATATGTGCCATAAGACGCACCTGTATCAGCATCTAAAATAAGCTCATGTTTTGACATTTTAAATTGCTCCCATCAAATAGACGACTGAAAAAACAAAAATCCAAACAATATCCAGAAAATGCCAAAACAAACCTAGGCAAGTAAATTTTGTCTTAGTCACAGGTGTAATACCATGTACATTAATTTGAACTATAATGGCTAACATCCAGATAAGTCCTACGATGACATGTAATCCATGCGTGGCAACCAAAGTAAAAAATGATGATAAAAACGCACTTTTACTCCATGTATGCCCATCTAAGTATAAATGTCGAAACTCATAACCTTCCATTGCAATAAAACAAAGGCCCAATACAAGAGTTACCCACATCCATCGGGTCACCTTGTCTGAAGTGCTACTTTCACGTGCGAGCATTGCAAGACCATAGGTAAAACTGCTGGTTAAAAGTATTAAGGTTTCAGTTAAGACAAAGGGCAGACTAAAAAGTTCTTTGGCATGTGCCCCGCCGAAAGTATGAGTGTGAAGAACTGCATACACTGCAAATAAAGAGGCAAATAAAATGCAATCTGTCATAATATATATCCAAAACCCGAATACATTTTTAGAGCCATCAAAATGATTAAAATCGGCATGGATTTCTTGCTCTGCAGTTTGTCTGCGAGGTCTAGAATGCTTATCGATACTGGACCCCGGGAATATGTCGCGAGCCGTGATCGGAATTGCGGCCGAGGCTTGAATATCCTTTATTAACGTATTATTCATCATTACCTTCCTACAATAGATCGTTGATATTTCATTTCATTCGCTTCCACTTCATTTGCAGTGATATGATAATCTGTGGCGTAATTAAAGGATCTCATCATCAGAGTTATGACAATACTGCCAAGGCCTAATATTACGAGCCACCAAATATGCCATACCATGGCAAAACTAAAAATGAACGCAAAGACACCAATAATAAATCCCACAGATGTGTTCTTAGGCATGTGGATATCTTGGTAGGATGAAATCTTTTTCTTAGTCTTACCTAAGCCATTTACTTCCTTCTGTTTTTGTTCCCAAAAATCATCAATATCATTAACAACAGGGATGTGTGCGAAGTTATAAGCAGCTGGAGGAGAAGCTGTATCCCATTCCAAAGTACGGCCATCCCATGGATCTCCAGAAATATCACGATATTTTTCTCTGTTTTTAATACTTACTATAATCTGTAATACCTGAAAGATAACGCCCAATGCAATGATCCCTGCACCAATGGCCGCTACAATTAGATAAGGTTGAAAACCTGTAGCAGCATCATAATGATACAAACGACGAGTCATTCCCATACCACCCAGAATGTAGAGGGGAGTAAATGCCACAAAAAAGCCAACTAGCCAACACCAAAAAGCGCATTTACCAAGTGATTCATTTAGGGTGAATCCAAACATTTTTGGGAACCAGTAAGCCAAGCCAGCAAAATAACCAAACACAACACCACCAATGATTGTGTTATGAAAATGACCGACTAAAAAAGCGCTATTGTGAGCTTGAAAATCAATGCCTGGAACAGCAAGCATTACACCAGTCATTCCACCAATCGTAAAGGTTACAAAGAATCCCATTAGCCAATACATTGGGGTAGTAAATCTAATCCGTCCTCGGTACATTGTGAACAGCCAATTAAAGACTTTCACACCGGTAGGGACGGAGATAATCATTGTAAGGATTCCAAAAACTGCATTTACATTTGCACCTGCACCCATTGTAAAGAAGTGATGAGCCCAAACAATGAAGGCCAAAAAAGTGATCACTGCGGTAGCCCAAACCATCGTTTTATAACCAAATAATGCTTTTCTAGAAAACGTTGCAACAATCTCCGAATAAACACCAAAAGCGGGTAAAACTAAGACATAGACTTCTGGGTGTCCCCAAATCCATACTAAATTGACATACAGCATTTGATCCCCACCCGCATCGGTGGTAAAGAAATGCATATCAAGGTACCTGTCTAAACCAAGCAATGCCAATGCAACGGTCAGTACAGGGAAAATAAGCATAACCAGAATTGAAGAACAAAAAGCGGTCCATGTAAAAACCGGCATTTTCATTAAGGACATTCCAGGACAACGCATCTTAAGGATTGTCACGAAAAAATTTATTCCTGACATGAGACTACCAATGCCTGAAATTTGGATAGCCCAAATGTAATAATCCATTCCAACTGTTGGACTATAGGCAAGCTCCGAAAAAGGAGGATAGGCTAACCAACCTGCATGAGCGAAATCACCGATCAATAAGGACACATTAACCAATAAAGCACCAACAGCAAAAAGCCAAAAACTAAGTGAGTTTAGAAAGGGAAATGCAACATCACGAGCCCCAATTTGTAATGGTATTACGAAGTTAAATAACGAAAACATGAGAGGCATTGCAACGAAAAATATCATTATAGTCCCATGAGCAGTAAATATTTGATCAAAATGCTCGGGAATAAGATAACCATAGGAATCACCAGAAGCCATGGCTTGCTGAGCTCTCATCATAACCGCATCTATAAATCCTCGAACAAGCATGACTAGGGCAACAAAAAGATACATTTTCGCAATGCGTTTATGGTCTACAGTGATCACCCATTCATGCCAAAGATAACTCCATTTTTTGAAATATGTGATCCCTCCTAACACAGTAACACCGACAATAATGATGAACATCAGCATTGTAAATATAATAATTTGCTGACTTATGGGTTCATAAAGATAAGGAAAAACCTCTTGGAGATTACTTAGTTTTCCTAATAATGTTTGTAGCATGACGATTTCCTTTTTGTATTAACTTAGGTACATAAACTTATGGGTAATTTGCTCTATGCTTTTTTATGATCCTTGTTTGGCATCATGTAGTGCATAATAATGCTGTCAAATAATCCAGCATCAACACTACCAAAATGCCTCACGGGATCATTAATTGACTTTGGTACTAGTTGATCCCAAAATACCGATGAGGTCAGTTGGTCATGGGATTGTTTGATTGAGTTAACCCACCTAGTAAAATCCTCATGAGAAGTAACTTCCGTGTTAAAGCTCATTTCTGCAAAACCGATACCAGTGTAGTTTGTTGCAAGCCCTCGATAATTTCCTGGGGTGTCTGCAATAAGATGCAACTGTGTAGTCATTCCTGTCATTGCATAGATTTGTCCTCCAAGCTGTGGAATTACGAAGGAATTCATAGGTGATGCAGCTGTTATTTTAAAATTGACAGGGGTATCAGTAGGAATTTTAAGATAATTAAGGGTGGCTATTTGATACTCAGGGTAAATAAACAACCATTTCCAATCCAGCGAGACAACCTCAACTGAGACTGGTTTTGTTTGTGAATCAATTGGTTTATAGGGATCTAAGCTATGGGTAGTTTTCCAGGTCACTGTACCCAAAATTAAGATGATAATGCATGGAATTGTCCACCAAACTATTTCTAAAATTGTGCTATGGTTCCATTCGGGTGTGTATTTCCTATTACTTCCCTCGCGATACCGCCATCCAAACCAGCATGCCATAAAAATAACAGGAATCACCACAATGAGCATCAGTTTGATTGAAAATATTATTAGCTTTAATTCAGTTGCTGCAATTTGCCCCCTAGGCGCTATTGCTCCGGAGTCACAACCGTTTAAAAGAAGTAAAACCATTATAAGCAGAACAACACCTAAATGCCTCATTATCCATTGACCTGGAAATCCAGACACTACTTTACAAATTGGTTGTATCATACCTTTTAGCTCCCCTGTTTTTGTCGGTATAAAGCCTAATAACGCAATCTATACTCATTTTTTTCAGACATTTTAGTTATTTTTTTTTATATGACATTGATCTACATCATGGAAAGGCAAATAGGCCTCTGCAGAGATTGGTGTTTTGCGTAAATCCTGTTATTTTCGGTTTCATCGGATGCGCCGAACAGCAGCCATGAAAAAAAACTGTTCTACATTGAGTGTTAATAGTGTGATATCAAATCGAATTGATATTATTTTGTCACATTCTGAAACGACCGTCATTCATATCCGCAATAAGTTTTAATTTTTCCAGTTGTAGAAATTGAATTTTCTTTTGATCGATCGCAATAATTTTGTTTTCTTTAAATTGAGAGAGAAGGCGGCTAATGGTTTCTGCTGTGAGCCTTAAATAATTACCGATATCTTGACGAGACATAGGCAGTAGGAACGTCGCTTGCATTTCTGATGGATTTAATCGGTAGGATAAATCAATAAGAAAGGCAGCAAGTCGTTGTTCTGCTGTGATTGAAAACAAATAAGATCCTATACTTAGTTGCTGACTCATTAAATATAAGATATGTTTTTGCAGCGGAGGGCTTAAATGCAGTAATTCCAGGAAATTATCGTAAGGAATTTCACAAATTACACTATCAGATAATGCCACTGCTGAAAAAAGATAATGCCGTGTGTAAATTGCCTCAAGTCCAAGTACTTCGCCAGAAAAATAAAATCCTCGAATTAATTCATTTCCATCTGCATCTACTTGATATGTTTTTAAATTTCCACGCTGAATCGCATATATGTTTCGAAAGATATTCTGAGGAAGATATAGTACTTCATTTTTTTTTAGATGATAGTGCTGTTTTACTGCACGATTAATTTGATTCACCCATCGCGGGTTTTTTTCTTCTGTGATGCAAAAAGGAGAAAATGTGCAATGTTCACATGTTGGATGATTATTATCGAAGTTTATCATATCTCAACTATCATACAGATAAGCAATATCTAAATTCTCTATACGGTACGATTTTTCAGGAACCTCATCTTTGCAAGCGTAGTGAATCGCCTCGTCGCTACGCTCCCCGCAATGACAATCTTAAAAAATGTACCGTACAAAGATCTAAATTACATATTATAAATCGCAAATGCATTTTATAATACACATTTTTTCCATGATGTAGATCAAGGCAATAAATTTCATTGGCTCATAGAATCCGAATAAAGCAATATTTAGGATATTGAGAGCTATCATGAATCCAATAACACAAGTTAAAACCTATCTAGCTGAATTACAAAAATCAATCTGTAATGAATTTCTTGCTATAGATGATAAGGCTAATTTTATATCAGATCATTGGGAGAATCCAAATCTAGGACATGGAACAAGTTGTGTGATATCTGATGGTGATGTATTTGAAAAGGGCGGGGTAAATTTTTCGCATGTCAGGGGAAAGAATTTACCTGCTTCAGCCACAGAAAAACGGCCTGAACTTAGTGGTTATCAATTTGAAGCTCTTGGTGTTTCGATTGTTATCCATCCAATCAATCCATATGTGCCCACGTCTCATGCTAATTTTCGATTTTTTATAGCTACTAAGGAAAATGCGGAACCTATTTGGTGGTTTGGGGGTGGTTTTGATTTAACGCCTTATTATGGATTCGTGGATGATTGTGTTTATTGGCACGCTATGGCGAAAGAAGCTTGTGATAATTTTGGTGACGATGTGTATCCGCGTTATAAAAAATGGTGTGATGATTATTTTCACATAAAACATAGAAACGAACCTCGAGGTATTGGAGGAATATTTTTTGATGACCTTAATGTGTGGGAATTTGCAACGTGTTTTAATTTTTTAAAGGCCGTTGGAAATCAATATACCAAAGCTTATTGTCCCATCGTTCTTCGTCGAAAAAACATGCTTTATACAGAAAGACAGAAAAATTTTCAGCTGTATCGAAGAGGTCGTTATGCTGAATTTAATTTAATTTATGATCGAGGAACAGCTTTCGGCCTGCAAACAGGAGGAAGGGTTGAATCGATTCTGATGTCATTACCGCCTCAAGCCGCTTGGGTTTACGATTGGCATCCACATCCTGGAAGTGAAGAAGAGAATTTATATACAGATTTTTTGATTAATAAAAACTGGCTTGATTGCAAAATTTAAATAAAGAATATCGAAATATTCTGTGGTCTAGTATGTCGATCTATAGGATTAAAAACTGTCTTTAACTTTTATTCGAAAGCTTGAATTAACAAACAAGGATATTAACAAATGAGAAAGCTAACTGGTCTTTTACTAATGAGCATTTATTCTTTAAACTTATCTTCGGCATTTGCTGATTCACATTGGCTTACTAGGTTACGAGGAATTGATGTTATTCCTGAAGCATCCAGCAGCAGTATTTCTTTAATTGGTGGTAGCGTGACTGATATTAGTAGCCAATTTGCTCCCGAACTTGATTTTAGTTATTTTTTTACAAGACAAGTCGCACTCGAGTTAATATTGGCAACAACACGCCACTCCGTTCAAGCGACAGATACAGTATTAGGAACTGTAGATCTTGGAAAGGTTAATGTTCTTCCCCCAACTCTGACCCTTCAATATCATTTTTTACCCGAACAATCATTTAATCCTTATGTAGGGGCCGGGATTAATTACACCCATTTTTATCATGTCAAAAATGGACCACTATCTTTGTCAACTCACTATGGTGATAGTGTAGGGCCCGCATTGCAAATAGGAGCAGATTTAGCTTTAAATAACAATTGGTTACTGAATGTGGACATTAAACAGGTCTTTATGTGGTCAAATGTTGATGTCAATACAGCATTAGGACAGCTTAAAACTCGTGCCACTATTAACCCTGTTATAGTTGGTGTAGGTTTGGGGTACAGGTTCAGTTAGATAGAGCATTATAGGATGTACCACCAGGACAGTCCTTACATAATATATAACCGTTCAGGATGCATATTGTGATTCTTGGTGGAATGCCAAAGTTGTGTCCAGCAGCACAAGCTGGTTCAACCATCATTTGAGTTCTTCTGCAATTAATTTCATTGCGATTATTCAAATAAAGGCAGTTGCATGCCTTCATCAATCTGCGCTTGCTTCAATTTGATTCCTATACCTAACAATCTGACAGGCATACACTTTCTCAAAAAACCTTCATGTATAAGTTGACATAAAATATTTAAATCGAGATGATCATGCACACATTCCACCGTCGTTTGCTGAAAATCATTGAATTTTAATTTAACAAATAGATTATGTATCCCAGGAATTTTTCCAGCACGTTGAATTCGGGCTTTAAGACGCTGCATTAATTCAGGTAAAGCAGCAATACATGCCCCCACATCCGGTAAATCTTGCAAATAAGTTTCTTCAACACTAATGGATTTTCGTATACGTTCAGGATTAACTGGACGCTCATCAACCCCTCGCGCTAAATCATAAAGTCGCTGACCAATGGCACCAAATTCATTGAATAAAAAATCCATTGAATAAAGTTGCAAATCACCGCATGTTTTAATATTCAATGCGTTTAGTTTTTCTTCCATTTTAGGGCCGACACCAAACAATTTGCGTACAGGTAAGTTAATCATAAACAAATTTACTTCTTCTGGCCTAATTACCTTTTGTCCATTGGGTTTATACCAATCACTGGCAATTTTTGCCAAGCTCTTGTTCGGTGCAATTCCAGCACTCGCAGTGAGTTGTCTTGTCTGATAAATTCGCTCTCGTAACTCTTGTGCCATCCACGTAGCACTCCCTTTGCAATTAGTAGACTCTGTCACATCAAGATAGGCCTCATCTAAAGATAATGGTTCGATAATATCAGTATATTCTTCAAATAAGGTTCTAATGTACTGACTTTCTTTTCGATATACCTCCATGCGTACAGGGCGTAAAATGAGGTGAGGGCATAATTTCAATGCGTGGGCTGTGGGCATGGCTGAACGTACACCAAATGCTCTTGCTGCATAATTACACGTTGCAATAACTCCTCTTCGATTAGCCTCCCCCCCTACCCCGATTGGTTTATTCGCAAGCTCAGGAAAATCACGCATTTCGATTGCGGCATAAAAACAATCCATATCAATATGTATGATTTTTCTTATCGGATTCATTTCAACTTCTTTCTATTAGTCCACTCATCATATAACCCTTTAGTACAAAGAATGAATCATCGGATTAGCTCCTAATCCTACACGAAGTTTGACAGACTATAAACAGACTTATCCACAGAAAATGTGGATAACCATAAATGAAATTATGGGTATTAAAAATGATATAAATCAGACACAATAAGGGTTCTTATAGTTTACTGATGAATAGGTCTTTAAGGCAGTTTCTGATGAAGTTGTTATACTTCCTAATAATGTTCCTTTGAGGTTCGTGCGTATGATTAAAAATTTAAAGAAACATGTGCTTGTTGATACTTAGAGTGCATAGTAATGAAATTTAATATATATATTAAAATCTTGACCGCGTTCTTTGCAATTTTCTTAATTTTTGTTTTGGCATTTTTTAACTATTTAAAGTCAGTTGAGACAGAGATAGTTATTAATGCAGGGAAAACGACATCACAAGGATTGTTAATTAGTTTAGAAAATGAATTAATTAACAACCCGAAATCAAACTGGGATGCCATAATAAAGGAAAAGACAGATAATGTTGTTCATATTATAGCAATCGACAGTTTAAAACTTACCCCAACTCAGAATGACCAATTAAATAATGGTAAGATAATTTACTTATCAGGTACAACCTATCAATTTCTCAACTTAGTCATTGTACAACATACTGCGTATAAAAGGATTGGTAATACCTCATTCGCATTAGCTTATTATTTTTCTGATCCAGACCAAGTTATTTTTCATTATATGAACCCTGTTTTAAAACAAATCACTGAGCATTTATTGTTAAAGTCAAAAAATACGTGGAATAAAGAACTATTACAGCTAGAAAAAATATATGGCTTCCCAATTCATGTTTATGAAACTAAGAGTAAATCCTTACCAAGTAATTTAATTAATTCGTTATCAACAAAACGTCTAGTATTTGAAACAAATGAAAACACGTCACAAATTGGTATTCTCTATTATGGTTTTAGTGGTGGAATACTCAAAGTTGGCCCGCTTAGCTATCCACCAATTACGGCAAGAATCAGTGATGTAATGTATTATTTTACAGTGGCTTTCTTTTTCTTATCCCTTTGTCTTATTACCTTTCTCTCATTGCTTTTTGTGAGGAATATGAAGAAGGTATATCAAATCACCAAAAATTTCAGTCAAGGGAACTTTGACTTTTATCGAAAAATAGGCACCACCTCTGTTCTGTATGGGCTTTATATCAATATCACCCACATGGGTAAGCGATTAAAAGAACTGATTGAATCACATAAACAAATGTGCCGATTTGTCGCGCATGAAATTAGAACTCCTTTGTCAACCATACAAATGGCAACAGATAGCATCAAAAGAAAAAATACAGAAGATGTATTACTCAATAAACAGGTGAACAGCATACAAGAAGACATTGCAGGCATAAATCGCATCGTCAGCACTTTTTTGATTTACTCAAAAATGCATTCAAGCGAATTAAAATTAAAAAAGTCCGAAACCGATATAATAGTATGGTTAAAGAAGTTATTAGAGCCTTATTCTTCCTCAATATTTGAAATGACATTTCATGCTAATGAGTTAAATTCTTTGAGGGCATACATCGATGAAAATATTTTAAAACATGCTGTTACTAATTTGATTACAAATGCCATGAAATTTGCAGTGCGTCATATTTCTTTAACCATTTCTCTGGATGATAGTCATATTTTAATTCACATAGACGATGATGGCCCAGGCTTGCCGGATGATGGTGTGGATGACATTTTTTCTGAATATACGATTGCCGAAGATGCCGAAATTGGAGATAAGCATATTGGGTTAGGATTAGCTATTGTTAAGAAAGTTGTTAACCTCCATGGAGGAAACGTCATGGCTACACAATCACCGATATTAAAAGGCGCTAGATTCACAATGATACTTCCACGACATTCTTATGAATGAAACCATAAAATTACGTTTTCCTTTCTGGACACCCTCTTATTGCTTCCATAATAGTTTGGAGTCGTCCGAAGGACTATATTTTTCTCTAACTTTAGCATCTTTTGAAGTAGCCACCTCTTGTTTCATCTCAACCAGTGCGTCCATAACCGCCGCTAGTTTGAGTTTTGCATCATCAAAACGTTTAGGGATAAATTCATCTTCATCGCCAATCACTTCTCCAGTTCCAAGGCCTCTTTCAAGAGCGCTGGTAACCTGACGCAACTCTGATTCAAACTCCAATAATAGTTCATTATTGCCCTTTGCAGATTGCAAGACCCCATGCAATTTTTCCACGGCATCTTCTGGAATATAAAGAGTACCTTCACTACATTTGCTATATTCACGCTTCTCAATAGGTAATGAAAGTAATTCATCGGCCTTATGTCGACTCATTTGAAATGTTTTTTTAACGGATTGCTTTAGCTCTAATGGAGTTGGTGGTAAATTGCCATATTTCAAAGAGGCTAGAAGTTTATCACTAGCCGTCACCCTTCCATCTTTACTATGTTCTTGCGCTGTTTCGATAGGGGTCTGCCCTTTCTTATTTTGTACTTCAAGACTAGCACCACACTCTAATAGCTTTTTAATGAGATGTAGCGGCTCTTTTCTATAATTATAAAAATTCTGTACCGCATAGTGTAAGGCCGTCATGCCTTTTTTATCAGCACTATTAATATCAGCACCATGTTTTAATAATAAATCAATGACACTATCATTACTTGGGCCACCAACAAGGACTTTTCCACAACTTACCATTGCTAGCTGTAACAAGGCCTTATTAGCTAGGATTGACTCTAGCAAGTCTTCATGGCCTTTAAATACAGACGGTTCTTTTAAACCTAAGAGAAGTTCTAGTACGTCTCTATCT
This sequence comes from Legionella norrlandica, assembly GCF_000770585.1. Taxonomy (GTDB): domain Bacteria; phylum Pseudomonadota; class Gammaproteobacteria; order Legionellales; family Legionellaceae; genus Legionella; species Legionella norrlandica. The sequence continues at coordinate 70,641 of NZ_JNCF01000011.1, forward strand.
GTCAATTGTTCTATGGGGTTTGCTTGATGTAAAATATCGCGGACACGTGTTAAATAATTTTCTTGCTCTTGTCCTAAAATTTGCTCTTCCTGTTCAACAAACTTTGAAATATTCTCTTCTTGAAGTTGCAATTTTGAAAAAGCCTTCATTTTTTTTAAATCTTGAATTGTTAAAATATCTCGATTTAAAGCTATTTTCGCTATTAGTTCCTCATGGCCTTTCCCTAACATAGCACGTGCATAGTATATAGTGTTAATTTTCAATTCTTTAGCCGTTTTTGTTGAAGCAAATAAAGATTTTCGAACGGCAACTTGATATTGACCATGATAAAAAATAACACTGTTTCCAGCCTTCCAAACATTACCTGCCATTGATGTGATAGGGGCTTCTGGTGTTAGTGATCGGAAACCAGTCTGGGCATTTTGGCTATCCCATGGTCCAGTCCCACCAAATGTGATTTCCGGATGCTTCACTGATACTCTTTCTAAAAATGTTTTTTCCTGTTGGTTCGCTGCAGCATCAAGCTGACTGTCTGTATTACAGCCTTCTAAAGTCACAAAAACTTCGTCCTGATGTTTGGGTAATGCTTGTTTAAAGCTCGATAATAGCTTATCAAAATTGTCACCATATAAATGCTCACTTGGGCCATGACAATTACCTAAACCATAATAGCCACCATTTCCATGCCCTATAATAAATAATTTCGGTTTTTTTTCGAATAGTGTTGTATTGTCTGATCCCTTTGGTAAGTCTGCTTTGAGTGCATCCAAGCTATTATAGATTTGGGGGGATTTATCACACTGATCGAAAAAATAATACCTCAAATCGGAATCTTCTAAATAAACGCCAATTGGGACAAATTGAGTAAACCGTTGTCTTAGGTGAGGGTTTACCACCACACCTCTTTGCTCTTCAGGCACTGGATGTTCTGGATCTGGTTTATATATTAAGATTTCTATTGCTGCATCTTTCATAGCTCAACTCCACAATATTACTTCATGATAATAGATTGATTTTATCAAGAACACTCCGCTTAAATGTATATAAATTGTACGAATTATAAACTTGGTGAAGCTCTCATAACAGGACTTATGAAAAGTCCCAGATCGAGGCACAAGAATTTTTTAGCAAAGAGATTGAGCTTTTTTGCAAGTCTTACATAAAATTGGCTACTGTTGGTCTGTGTTTATTTCCAAGCCTCAGATACAAATACATACCCTTTTTTATGGATTGTTTTTATACGATAAGGTTTTTTACTATTATCATTCAATACTTTTCTTAAACGTGATATTTTTAAATCGATACCTCTATCAACCCCATCATATTCGTATCCAGAAAGAGCATACATAATGCTGTCTCTACTAAGTACTCTATCATGATTCTTAACCAATAAAGAAAGAACTTCAAAGTCACTGCTACTTATTGAAATTTCTTCATCAAAGAGATAAACACTCTTAGTACTAAAATTGATAGAAAAATTGCCAAATTGAAATTGATTTTGATTATTAACTAAATTAGGTCGGCGTAACAAAGCTTCTATTCTTGCTTTTAAAACTTCGTCTGCAACAAGTTTAGTTAGGTAGTCATCTGCTCCTAAGTTTAAAGAGGATACTTCACTTTCTATATCATTAACAGCTGTTAACATAAGTATTTTCCCTAAATACTCCTCTCTAATGGTATGGCATATTTGATCTCCATTCATGCCAGGAAGCATTATATCTAATATTACCAGACAAGGTTGCTCACGAATAATGCAATAGACCGCTCTATCACCACGTTTTTCAATAGAAACATCATAACCTGCTTCCACCAGGCTTTCTTTGAGGTAATTTGCTAACTTAACGTTATCTTCTACAAGCAATATTGATTTATCTTTCATTCGTTCTGCAATCCTTTTAAACTATCCAAACCATTTCGGTCTAAATGATGCTTCAATTAAGTATTACACCGATATAAGGATGTAAACCAACACACGGCTCTTATGCGCATTTTGTATACAATTAGTCTGTTTAAACTCGATATAATTATAGCTAATCGCTGAATACATGGAGAGAAATGAGCGGTGTTTTAAGTTAAAAAACGACCAACCCAATTATTGTACATTTTACATACAATTGATTTTTCTTAACCCAGTATAATAACAGATAAGTAAATCTTTATTCGAATTAAATCATTATGAGCTTGCACTGGAGTATTCTCATGAAAAAAACCAAAGAAAAACATCCGTCTGTTCCTGAATCTATGACAGCAGATGAACCCAAAACTTCTTCTACAGCATTAGCTTTACAACTATTTAAAAAGGAAGCAGAAAAAAAAGAGGCTGCTGAAGAATCAGCAAAAGTACGCTGTCGGGTTTGTTTTAAAGAAATCGCACCTAAGCGCCTTTGTTCTGGGCATGGAGGAGGTGTTGGTGGCAGCGAAGATGATAGTGCTATCTATAGTAAGATCTCTGAGGAAAAAATTAGTCCTGAGGAAGATACCTCTCTGACTAAACCACGAAAAGTAATTGAGACTGCTGATCAATTGATAGGCGAGTTTGATTTCGGGTCTTTAGATGAAAAAAATTTTAATACAGAAGTAATTGCGGAGTTGATCAACAAAGGACTATTGCAGATTAATAATGAACGCGAATCAATGGCTCTTACAATTAAATTGCTTTGTGAGCCTAATGTATTAACCGAAGAACAAAGAGAAAACTTAAAAAAGTTCTTGGAAACAATTATAAAAGAATTTAATAAGTTTAAGGAAGAAAATCATCTTTCCGCTGATTGTATGCAAATAAATCAAGATGAGGAAGGAAATATACTTTCTCTTCATATTAACATGCCCAAATTAGCCCTATACGATGCATTTATCCAACGGTTAGCAAACAATTTAGTGCCCACAGCACAAGAAAAGGATGAAGCCAGGAAAGATCAAAATTTTGTTTCAAACCCACCTTCAATAGAACCTAAACCTTCTCCTTCTGCTAAAGAAGATCAAATTGAAAAGGATGAAGAGCAAGAAATATTTAACCCATCTCCTTTCAAAATGACACCTTGATAAAAACCATAATTCAAAAGTAAGCCTGTTTGCAAAGCAGGCTATGTCAGCTTACACAAATTGGTTAAATTTTTTTGTCCGACACAGAGGATGAGGTTATTCGTAAATACTTGAACTATCAGTTCAAAGAAGACACCAATGACACCTTAATCATTAGCAATGAAAAGCACTTTGACTTAATGCCATTAATGCCCTGCAATATTATGCAGACCATTACGAGCAATGGAATACTAATGAATGCCAAGAATTTTGGTGTACAATAGTCGGACTATTACAAACTTTATTGCCGCTTTATGTGCGGCAACATTATTGTGTCCTAAAGAGGCATTTGACCCTACTCCGACATTTGATAAAAAAGAATTCCAACGGTCCTTACAATTGTATAATTGGCTTACTAATAAAGGTGAGTTGTTTGATTCCTCTTCGTCGTCATTAGGTCTTGATTTTGGAGTCTTGCGCTGGGGCGTAGAGAGATCTCATGGTTGGCGGTTCTTGCTAACCAGAGCCAGTCTTGCCGATTCAATCGCTTTGTCGGCGTTACATGAACGAAGAGTTGCGGATCTGGATTCATTAATCGGCAATTTTAAGTGCCCTTTAATCCAGATGGAGCCCCCTGCAGTGGTTTTGATCTGAACAAACAGCGCCCTGAAATATCATTTTTCAATCAAATCGAACTGATTTTGACTATAATACTCATATGACTTGTCAAAAGGTATATAGATGTCAACAATTAGAAGTACTCAGATTGATTTTGGGAAGCAGGTGTCTGTCGGAGGCAAAACGGGTAGTACGCGAGTAGAAATGAATGGTGAAAACTATCAATATAAGCCTCCAATCTCAAAAAACTCTTTGAAAAGAAAATTAAAATCTGATTTCGCTGATAATGAAAATTTTGGTGAAGTTTTAGCGGCACGTATTGCTAGGAAATTTGATAAAGAACGAGACCGCCCACGAGTTCCTCAAGTGGATTTTGTAACTGATTCGAAGAGTCCAAATTTGGCTATCGCTTCTAAATATCTAAAGGGTGATAAAATTAGTTCTCTTGATGATTATTTTCAAGAAAATCGACCTAAAGGAAAGCATGTTAAGCTGGTTTCAGGTCAAGATAATAATCCCGAAAAATTACAATTTGGCATAGACCGGAACCCTGACTTCAAAAATGAATTAGCTCAAGCGATTGCTCTATCCGCTTTAGTTGGTGATCATGATGTTAATCCTGGCAATATGATGGTGATGCAAGATGGGCGTGGGGTGAGAATTGGCCGTATTGACTATGGTCATGCCTTCAAAGATTTAATGCGTTTTCCAATCGCTGGTGGCCGGAAATTCCATGATAATAATATTATTGATTTCTTTAATCGTCCAACGGTAGATGGTGGCCAAGCCAAGTTATGGCGTGATTACCCTGGCTTAATCCCATCAAAAGAAATGGCGCAAGCACTAAAAGATTTGTCTAATTCAGAGGGGGGGCTGCTAAGATTGAAGATGCAATTAGAGAAGTTAAAGAAGAGGTCAATGAGATTCTTAGAGCTAACAATCATTTGGATAGACAACAAATAATTCGTTCTTTTCATCGAATAGCCGAACATGTATCAAATAACAAGATTGATAAGGATAATATAGACGATATTTTTAAGGCATTAGAGAACTATGCAACTCAAAACATAACCCAAATGGCTTATGCAGCTCAGGTGATGGAATTACAAGTTAACATTCAAGAAGCGGTACGAAACAACGATCAAAAACAGCTAAATAGACTTAAAGGCGAATATAATAACTTAGTCAACGAAAATCCCGGCAAACCTTTTCCATGGATTAAAGAATCAGCTAAAGTACCTCCATTCGAAGGAAATTTCGAGCAATATGTTGAACATCAACAGAATTTAAGCAAAATTAACAAGATCATTGCTAAAGTTGATGAATTTTTAGGAACCAATCCACCAGAACATGAAGTGAAAATTGCCAGAGATTTAAAAGCAGTATTGATTAACCCTAAAATATCAGCTGAGAATAAAATTGCAACGCTTGATAAGAAGTTGCAGAAACTTCCTGATGACCCGCAACCAAAAACCAATCTTTTTAACAAATTAATCAGCCTTATTCATAATGCATTGGCGCTCTCTACTACAAAAGTACAAATTGAGAGAACTATTGACAATTCAAATCCCCCCCCTTCTGCAAACCTCAAAAGAGAAAGTTCTTTTAAGGCTTTTAAGAATACGTTTAAAGAGGTATTAAAATCAATTAAAGAGAAGGGACAAGACGTAGAAGTGGAAGCAAAGAACGAAGAGAATAGCC
>NZ_JNCF01000037.1 GCF_000770585.1 Legionella norrlandica
CACATGATGCAATAATTTACAAACATCAATCACAGGCTTAAACAAAGCCAAATGATATTTTGATGTCTGAGCTAAGTTTGCTAAATCACGGTTTGATAAATTTTGAGCGGTTCAATTTTGTCTGGTGGTAATTCATTAAACTTCTCGAATTTGGATTGCATTCTTTCACCTTAATTCTATTCACTGGGGATAATTTAAGAAGGAATTATACATGAATTAATTGAAAGAGATTTGAGTGGTTTTAAATTGACCATAGAAAGAGAGTGCTCAGAAATATTCTTACATTAATGCAAGGTCACACCCTATCCATAATAATATCAGTAATATCTAAAGGGAATGTTTCCACCTGCTTGCCTTGAATCATCATGGTGCCATAACGCAGTACTCCTGATGCGCGCTCAGCGTCTATATTTTTTTGACGTAGCTTAAAAATTGGGCTCCTTCATTTTTCTTTAGTAGTTTGTTGTACTCTATTTTAAATTCTTCTAAAGAACTTTGCTCACATTCATTACTTATATCATAGATTGAGTCAAGTAGTTTTATATAGTTAGATTTAGTCATAATATTTTCCTTCGTTAAATTAAATTTTTCAGGAGTAATAATACCTAAAAATTATTAATACAATAATTTAAACAAATAGTTCAAAAATCATAAATATATTGCTTTTACAACTCTCTTGATTTGGTGTGGGGTAATATGCAATGAATTGAAATTACTAGAGTTCTCTTATCTGTCCCGCAAGGTCCAATTATAAGGACCGGGATTTTTCTGCAGTGAATGAGCAGGAAGCCAGTTTGATACCCTCAGATTTTCTAATCCTCTGATAAAACAACTTGAGTATTGTATTTTGTTCGATTAAGACAAAAACTGCTTCGAAATTGTTTGATATTTGGTTCATTAGCAAATACTCTTCTTGCAAACTCATTATAATCGCTCATATCTTTTACATGAATAATGAGTAAATAATCGGTATCACCAGAAACAAAATAGCATTGCATTACTTCAGGTTCTGCAGACATTTTTCGTTCGAAATGAGCCAAAAGATCTTCTCTTTGCTTTTCTAAAGTAATATTTACAAAGACAATTAATGGCTTACCCACTTTAAAAGGATCAACTAAAGAAACATCATGAAGGATAATACCTTCATCACGCAAACGCTTTACCCGCCTAAAACAAGGGGGTGCAGATATGCCCACTTTATCTGCAAGTGCTTGATTTGTAATTTGATTATCTTTTTGAAGAATGTTGAGAATTTTTCTATCTGTTTTATCTAACAATTCGTTCGGATGATTTTTATCATTCAATTTCGATTGAATTGGGGCGGTATTCTTTTTCATATATTACCTAAATTAGAAAAAATACATTATAAATAGTAATTTTTATAAAATAAATAAGAAATTTTTTTATTTAAATTTTATGTTAGATTATTTTTTCCTGAAAACCTGGAGAAAATCATGATTCATATAAGATTAGCTAATATTGATGATGTTAAAACCTTAAATGAATTAATTACTGTGTCTGCAAGGGAGTTAAGCCGAAATATTTACTCGGATCCAGAAATTGAAGGAGCAATTAATTATGTATTTGGTGTCGATACGGAATTAGTTAAAGATATGACGTATTTTGTTATAGAAAAAGATGGAGAAATAGCCGGTTGTGGGGGATGGAGTAAACGTAAAACATTATTCGGAGGCAATCAATTTTCATGTAGAGAAGAACCAGAATATCTCGATCCATCAAAAGATGCTGCAAAAATAAGAGCTTTTTTTATTCATCCAAAATTTGCCAGACAAGGCTTAGGAAGTATGCTGCTAAGACATTGTGAACGCGAAGCCTATTTCAATGGATTCACTCAACTAGAAATGATGGCTACACTTCCTGGCGTTAAACTATACACTGCATTAGCTTATAAGGCAGTTTCTGATGAAGTTGTTATGCTCCCTAATGATGTTCCTTTAAGGTTCATGCGTATGATTAAAAATTTAACGGAACATATGCTTGTTGAAAAAAACTCAGAAAAAAGAAATCCCCGATAACATCTATAAGATTATTTTGTGAGTTTATGAATGAACATGGGCTGCCTCTAAGCCAGCTCTGGTTCTTTTTTGAATTAATCTACGTTCAACTTGAGCAAGAGAGGGGAAAATATTAAAAATTAACTCTCTAGAAGCTGTGATTGTGTCAATAACTCCATCATTTCTGTAATTGCAACCAATCTTTTACAGGTAAGAAATCTGAATATAATTTTTCTTCTTCGCTGCCTTTCTCAGGATGCCAGTTATATTCCCAATGAACGACTGGAGGGAGAGACATCAATATGGACTCTGTCCTTCCTCCAGACTGTAAGCCAAATAAAGTACCTCGGTCATAAATTAAATTAAATTCAGCATAACGGCCTCTTCGGTAATTTTGAAATTCTTTTTCTCGCTGACCGTAAGGGAGATTTTTACGGCGAGTAACTATAGGTTCGTAGGCAAGAATAAAATGATCTCCTATGCTGCGCATAAGGTTAAAGCTGTAGTCAAAACTTATTTCATTATAATCATCAAAAAATAAACCACCGATACCGCGTGCTTCATTCCGGTGTTTAATAAAGAAATAGTCATCACACCAATGTTTGAATTTAGGATAAATGGTCTCTCCAAATGGCAAGCATGCTTTTAGTGCCGTTTGGTGCCAGTGTTGACAATCTTCGACAAACCCATAGTATGGAGTTAAATCGAATCCTCCACCAAACCACCACACAGGCTCGAATCCTTCTTTTTCTGCGATAAAAAATCGAACATTGGCATGTGTAGTCGGGACATAGGGATTTTGCGGATGAATCACCAAAGATACTCCTAATGCACTAAAATACCGACCTGCCAATTCTGGCCTTTGTGCACTGGCCGAAGGAGGTAATTGCTCACCTGAAACATGTGAAAAATTAACTCCTGCCTTTTCAAATACGTTGCCATTAACCATAACTCGACTTTTACCACCACCTCCGGCAGCGCGTTGCCACGAGTCTTCAAGAAACATGGCTTTTTCATCAAGTGTCTCAAGGGTTGTGCAAATTGCATTTTGCAGTTGAAGAAGATAGGATTTAATTTGCTCTATTGCATTATAAGGGAGTGTTTTTGAGGTTGACATAGTGAGTTTCTCCATATAGGGAATTCTTAGATAGCTCATTTTTGGATATTGGCACAATGGTTGCTTTTAACAAACAAACCGATTTCCATCTCTTGGCGGGTATACTAGCAGAAATCAGGTGATTCAGAAAATATTTCTGGTTTATGTTCTTATCCAATAGATATTGTATTACTCGATTTGCAAAGAATGCGGTGAATAAGGGGAAGAGAATGGTTGCAAATTCAACGAATGATTTCAGTCCGACTAGCGATTTAGTTGAAAATCCAACTAATCCTGAAAAAAGACAAAATTTGGGTCAACAAGATTTTTTGCGGTTAATGGTGGAGCAAATTAGAAATCAAGGTTCATTACAACGCCATACTCATAGCGAGTTTTTATCTCAACTAACACAGGGTAGCGCTAAAGAAGGAATCATAAAAATGCAAGAGTCCTTACAGCAATTAGTATCCTCTTTGCAATCTAATCAAGCGTTACAAGCCTCCGCTTTGGTAGGGCGTAAAGTTCTAGTCAACAGCGATGTGTTTTATTTAGGAGCAGAAGGAGAGACTAAGGCAACCATTGAAATGGTGTTAGGAGTTGCAAATCTTAATGCTTTCATTTATACGCAAGCAGGAGAATTAATAAAAGCCATTCCTTTGAGCCAACCTACATCGGGATTATTTCAATGGAGTTGGGATGGTACTAACCAAAGCAATCAACGGATGGAAGCTGGAAAATACATTATAAAAGTAAGTGGCACTTATGACGGAGAGGAAGTGGCCTTGAAAACTATGATTTCAACTAATGTGGATAGTGTCAAGCTTGGTCAGCATGGTGAGGATCTAAAACTTAATGTGGCTGGAATAGGTTCAATCTATTTGAACCAGGTAATGCAAATATTTGTATAAACATCAATAGGTTACTGATGTTTCAGTGCTTGAAAATATTCAAAGAAGTAGTAAGAGGTGCAATGCGATGCAACCCGGTGGATGTGATCTCTATTCAGAGATGCTACAATAGGCTGTTGCGTTTAATTAAAAGGCGATAGAAATGGCTGTACAAGGAATTGCTGCGAATGATTTTCAAGGATTAAATGAGTTAAAAGTTCAAGCAAAAAATAATGCAAAGGAAGGATTACCTGAAGCTGCCAAATTATTTGAAACTGTTTTCCTGCAATCCATGTTAAAGAGCAGGTGTATTGGACAATATTTCCTTGATGAATCAACTTCTTTCAATGAGAAGAATCCCATTACTTTTCAAGAAATATTAGATGGTCGATACGGCAGTGCCCTTGGCGAATCAAAAGAAACAGGTTCTGCAACGAGGTTAGCTAACCAACTGGATGCATCAGTAGGTATTCCCCTAAATAGCTCAAGTCATTCTTCTAATGAGATGAATAGTGCTACAATTTCTAATACTGAAATATCGTCTTCTATTATTGATGATTTTGTAAGATCTGTTTGGCCGATAGCAAAGCAAGCTGCGTCTTTAATTGGGTTAGATCCTAAACTTTTAATAGCACAAGCAGCCCTGGAAACAGGGTGGGGCAAATTTGTAGTGAAGGATACAAATGATTTCAGCAGCAATAATTTATTTAATATTAAGGCTACCGCGAATAGTCAGTCAGAGTCTGTTCAAATTAAAACAACAGAATATATTGCTGATATGCCTATTAAGGTTAATGCGTCATTTAGAAAGTATTCTTCCATAAAAGACAGTTTTCATGATTATATTTCGTTAATTAAAGAAAGCGAACGATATCGAACAGCTTTGGCAAACGCTGCGAACCCGGAACTGTATATGAATGAGTTAAGTAAAGCGGGATATGCTACTGATCCAAACTATACTAGCAAGATTTTATCAATTTATCATGGCAAGGAATTGAAACAAGCAATACTGCGATGTGAGTTATCCGCTCATGAGAATTGACTCAAACCCAAAAAGAAATAGACCCATGCGCTACTGGCGTCCCGGAGAGGATTCGAACCTCCGACCTGCCCCTTAGGAGGGGGCTGCGCTATCCATCTGTGCCACCGGGACTTTATTCATCAAACGCAAGTCTACCTTTATCAATGCAAAATGACAATGAAAATGCTTGCTCCCTAGATGAAAAAATCAAATATTAATGACCTACTAAGGTTAAATAATGCCTTTGAATTTCTCAAGCTTCTTTGCAAGTTCTTCCTCTCCTCGTTCAACACAGATTACCTCGTATCAATCTAGGATACCAGGTAACCATGCTGTATCTCGCTGGAATGCCAGAATTTTGTCTTACATCTCTGTGTAATTTGGCCCTCCGCCACCTTCAGGTGCCTGCCAAACTATATTCTGTCGAGGATCTTTGATGTCACAGGTTTTACAATGAATGCAATTTTGAGCGTTAATTTGCAAGTGGGGACCTTTATCTTTCTCTTCAATGATTTCATAAACAGCTGCGGGGCAATATCGACTTTCTGGAGAAGCGTATTGATTAAAGTTAACATCAATAGCTAATTTAGGTTGTTTTAGCTTAAGATGGCATGGCTGATTTTCTTCATGAAAGGTATTTGATAAAAATACTGAAGATAGCCTATCAAAAGTGATTACACCATCTGGTTTAGGGTAGTCTATTTGTTTGGCTTTTTCTGCTGGAATTAGGGTTTTATGATCGGCATGATTTTTTAGTGTCCATGGAGAGTATCCTCGGCTAATATATGTTTCAAAAGCTGCGTTGATTAAGCCTGGGAATAAACCGCGTTTGAATCCAGGTCTGATATTCCGTACTGCATAGAGTTCTTGCTTTAACCAGGATTGATTTACTTTTTCAGGATATCCTGTTAACTCGAATGAACCACTTCTTTCTTCATTTAGAGCTTCAAAACAAGCTTGTGCAGCAAGCATTCCCGATTGCATTGCTGTGTGTATTCCTTTGATTTTCGGCACATTTAAAAAACCAGCTGCATCACCAATCAAAGCACCGCCAGGAAAGGTCAATTTAGGAAGAGACTGCCACCCGCCTTCATTAAGAGCTCTAGCCCCATAGCAGATTCGTTCTCCTCCAGTCAGTACAGATTTTATAAGAGGGTGCGTTTTAAATCGCTGAAACTCTCCATAAGGGCTTAACCAAGGGTTTTTATAATCAAGCCCTACAACAAAACCTATGGCAACTCTTTGCCCTGAAAGATGGTATAAAAATGAGCCACCATAAGTGGCATGATTTAGAGGCCAGCCAACAGTGTGTATTACTTTTCCTGGCTCATGTTTGGAGGCATCAATTTGCCAAATTTCTTTAATTCCGATGCCATAAGTTTGTGGTTGTGACTGGTCTCTTAAATGATATCGTGACATTAGGAGTTGACTCAGTTGTCCACGACATCCTTCCGCAAATAAAGTTTGTTTGGCTAATAAATGCATACCTGGCTGATAATTATTGGTTTTTTCTCCTTGTTTATCAATTCCTACAGCGCCTGTAGCAACACCAATGACTTGATTTTTATCATTGTAGAGAATTTCTGCAGCAGCAAAACCAGGGTATATTTCACACCCCAACGCTTCAGCCTGTTCTGCAAGAAATTTGCAGAGCTCCCCTAAACTGATAATAAAATTTCCCTCATTGCGCATTGGCTTAGGGGTAGGGAGTTTGAATGATTTGCTTGGGGTTAGAAAATAAAACAAATCTTTGTGGACAGGGGTGTCCAGTGGAGCCTGTTCCCAGCTATCGGGTAATAGCTCTTTTAAGCTTGTTGGTTCTAAAACTGCGCCCGAAAGAATATGGGCGCCAACTTGAGCCCCTTTTTCTAATATACAAATATTGATTTCTTTTTGAGAGGCTAAGGCAAGTTGCTTTAATTTAATTGCAGCGGATAATCCAGACGGTCCTGCACCAACTATGATAACATCAAATTCCATCGTTTCGTGTTCCACACGTACTACTCCTAACTTAAAAATTTAAAAATGATCGCTTTTATATGACCTAAGATCAAGATTAAATTTTATATTTAGTTTTTGAAATCATTTAATTCATCTCAATTATGATCTGATAGGAATAACCTGGCTTGGATGAAATGTAATTCGAAGAGGTTAACAGTAATAACCTATAAGGGTTATGGCTAATAAACAAAAAATTCACCAATTGATAAATATCAGGTTAAAATAGTCACGCTTTGTAACAATATAATTAGAGTATGATTCATGAATAACAGGAAATCTAAAGAATTACCAAAAACATTAGGTCGATTTTTTTGGCATTTCATAAAAAAACAGCCTGTTGCTTTTACTGTTTTTTTTATAGCGCCAATCGCAATGGTGTTGGAGAATAACGCTATTCCTTACTCTTTGAAAATGATTGTTGATGCGTTGGGAACTCACTCTAAGAACGAAAATATTTTTGTTGCAGTGGCACCTGCTCTATGGATAGGTGGTGGTTCTTGGTTTGCTTTAATCGTTATTTTGCGCTTGCAAAACTGGTGGCAAGGCTATGTGATACCGCAATTTCAGGCTGATGTCAGAATGTCGGTCATGGAATATTTGAGCCGGCAGTCCTATCATTATTTTTCTAATCAAATGGCGGGAAGTTTAGCGAATAAGGTGAATGACTTACCCCGAGCTTTGGATTCTATATTTAACATTATCACTTGGTATGCTATTGCAGCATTCGCTTCTATTATGGTGGCATTAATTTTGATGTGCACAATTAATTATTGGTTTGCTGTTATCTTATTAAGCTGGATCATTTTTCAACTGTATATCAGTTTCAGGTTGTCAAAAAAAGTTGATCAATATTCCAAAGAAAATGCCGAAGACAAAAGCCAATTAAGCGGCAGAATTGTAGACAGTCTAAGTAATGCCAGTGTGGTAAAGCTCTTTGCTCGCTCTCGGGAAGAGTTGTCCTATATTAACTTAAGTCAAAGTAATGAAGTTCGGAGTAATAAAAAATTAACGATTTATATGAATATATTTCGTTTATATTTGGATATCCCTGTCACAGTAATGTTAGTCGCTATGGTGTACTGCCTACTAACATTTTGGAATAGGGGACTCATTACAACTGGTGATTTCGTTTTTATATTTAATGTTTCTTTTGCCATTATGTCGCAGATCTGGTACTTGTGTCATGCTATAGCTGAATTGTTTCGTGAAATAGGCATCGCAAGACAGGCCATAGCTTTGCTTAGCTCTCCCCTTGAAGTACAAGACGTTACAGACGCTCAATCCCTGGTAGTGACAGAAGGGAGGGTAGAATTTGATAATGTAACTTTTCATTATAATCAAGGGAAAAAAGTTTTTGAAAACAAGTCAGTGATAATTAAACCTAAACAACGTGTGGGCCTGGTAGGTTTTTCAGGAAGTGGTAAAACAACTTTTACTCATTTGATTCTACGTTTATTTAATGTCGAATCAGGAAGAATTCTGATTGATGACCAAGATATTAGTAAGGTAACGCAGGATTCTTTACGCGCTGCAATAAGTATGATTCCTCAAGATACGACTTTGTTTCATAGAACGTTAATGGAAAATATTCGTTATGGAAATCCTAATGCTACTGATGAAGAAGTCATTAAGGCTGCTCAACAAGCATGTTGTGATGATTTTATTTCGCTTTTGCCTGATGGTTACGACACACTGGTTGGAGAAAGAGGAATTAAATTATCGGGAGGACAAAGGCAGCGTATCGCAATTGCTCGTGCTATTTTAAAAAATACGAAGATCTTGATATTAGATGAAGCTACTTCTCAACTTGATTCTTTGACAGAAGAAGCCATACAAAACTCATTATGGCTGTTAATGAAGTCTAAAACTACAATAGTAATTGCCCATCGTTTATCAACATTATTGCATATGGATAGAATTTTAGTATTTGAAGCAGGAAAAATCATTGAAGATGGAACGCATGAGGAACTATTATCAAAGAATGGCTTATATAAATCCATGTGGGATGCTCAGGTGGGCGGATTCTTACCCGAATTGGATCGAGATAGAGATAACTGGAGTGAATAAATAGGCATCAAATGCTATGATTTAATGAACGACAACATTAACCTTGAGAATTGAACTTAATGAGGCAGATATGAAAATATTGTTGGGTTGCTTTATGTTAGCATTCTCAGTGCTTGCGCAGGCTGGGGATGATGTCACTATGAAAGTCAGCTCTAAAGATCCGAGTTTTGTTGTAAGTTTGGCAGCGAATCCTACTACTGGTTATCAATGGTCAATAGTAACTTTTGATGAAAATTTGCTTACTTTGAGCAATAGTGTTTATGAAAAGCCTCAGACTAACTTGATAGGCGCTGGTGGAAAAATGTTATTTATTTTTAATTTGAATAAAGGTAAAACCTACCCTAAACAAACCAAAATGACATTTAAGTATGCTCGAGCTTGGGAGCCTGCAAGCGGCACAACAAAAAAAGTAATAATTAATTTTGTTGATCCAGCTCAAAATTAAAAAACAAATTGTATATATTACTAGAGATAGAGAAGGTTCTGCGCTGATAAATGCTTGTTCCAGGATGTGATTTAAAGTGGGGCTTATCAGACCCCACAATCCTCTCCCCATGCGCTATGCGCGCGGTGGTGAGGAGGCTAGAAGTATCTGGGGAGTTTTATTTTTCATGCGTAGGGGTAGGCCTTGATGCTCATTTGTGATCCAACCATCCGTTTTTGATTAATATGGGTGTTATTTTGTCATTTGGTTGATGATTTTAGTTAGATGCTTTGATTGGTTCTCCTTTTTCTAAAAGGCAGATATCTGGGTTCCCAAAAGAGCTCATCAATTAGTCTAACCAGATCCTTGTCTTGATTTTTTTGTGCATAACCTGAATCTATTGCGCATTGAGCTACGGCAATGGCTATCTCTTTAGCTACAATTTGAGCATTATCTAATGAAGGTAATAGAGGTAAAAAGCTGTCTTTCCTGCTAGGTGCGAATTTGCTTAAGGTTTGAGCTGCTGCCAATATCATGTCTTTTGTCAAACGAGAGGCGCTCACAGCTAAAACACCTAACCCGATGCCAGGGAATACCAGGGCATTATTGCATTGAGCTATTTGTACCATTCTGTTTTGATACTCAATGGCAGGGAACGCAGTTCCAGTCGCAATTAATGCTCGCCCCTTACTCCAGGCCAGAATATCAGCTGGTTGTGCTTCGCATTTATCATCAGGATTGGATAAAGGGAAAATAATAGGGCGCTCGCAGGCAGCAGACATAGTTTCAATAATATCTTGTGAAAAGGCACCTGTTTGAGCGGAGCAGCCAATTAAAATAGTAGGCTTAACATGCCTAATTGTATCCGTAAAAGAAGGAGACTGCCTGTTATTGATGTCCCAGGATTGAATGCTTTTGGGGTCGCGTGCATAAGGCTTTTGTGCATCAGTTAATTCTTGGTCTGTAGCCAGTAACAGGCCTTGTCGGTCGATCAGCCAGAATCTTTCGTAGGCATCAGCAAGATTCAATCCATTTTTGACCATTGCTTCAATCATCTGATCACTAATGCCAGTACCTGCAGAACCTGCTCCGAATACCACTATTCTTTGTTCATGCAGGGGAAGCCCGGTTACATCACAAGCTGCTAAAATAGCAGCCAGAGTTACAGCGCCCGTGCCCTGGATATCATCATTAAAGGTACACAACTCGTCCTGGAATTGGTCCAGGATGCGCCTGGCGTTCCCTCGACCAAAGTCTTCCCAATGTAAAAAGGCATTAGGAAATTGTTTATGAATTTCGTTGACAAAAGTTTTTATAAAATCATCGTATTCAGAACTTTTAATCCGTGGATGACGGCAACCAAGATACATAGGGTCATTTAATAAAGCCTGGTTATTGGTTCCGACATCGAGAAAGACTGGTAACGTTCGTGTAGGATCGATACCACCACATAGACTATAGACCATAAGCTTAGCAACAGGTATATCCATTCCGCCTATCCCTTGATCGCCAATACCCAAGACTCCTTCCCCATCAGTCACTACAATAAGATCTATTTCTGGGTTTGATCGGTTATTAATTATTTCTTCGATTTGATTTTTATCTGAATGAGCAATATACAAACCTCGAGGTTGCCTATACTCATGGCTAAATCGCTTCACTGCTGTACCAACAATTGGGGTATAAATGATTGGCAACATTTCGCCTAAATGACGACTTAACAACTTATAAAACAATATTTGATTTTTATCATGTAGGTTATTTAAATAAATATGTTGTTGTAAGCGTGTTGTGTAACCTGAATATTGAAGATAGGCACGCTTCACTTGCTCATCCAGTGTTTCGACACGATTTGGCAGTTTACCTAACAAACCAAACTCTTTTCGCTCTTCCTGGGTAAAGGCAGTTCCTTTATTTAATTGTGGAGTGGTCAGTAGAGGTTTTCCGCATAATGAAGTTTCTATGTATAATTCGCCCGTTTGCGGATCACGATTCAATCTAAAATCAAGCATGTGGTATATTCTCATTAAGATAGCGTTACTAGCTGACTGGTGATAATATCGACTTTTTGTAGTTTACATCAAGAGGGTGAGTATGAATAAATACTTGGTGATAATATTAATAGCATTGGGATTAGTTTCTTGTCAGTTTAAAAAAGATGAGCAGTATTATCGTTCCCATCCTTCCGAACTACAAAAGGCTTTAAAATTATGTCCCAATAAGCAACCTGATGAGTTAAATTGTCAGCAATTAGAGGAAATAGGCAGGAGAATGAATAATTTAGCCTATCAATTACAACGTAGCCCACAAGAGTTTGGCAATAAAATTTTAGATTTGCAGCAAGTCATTGCCAAACAGCAAATGGAAATAGCTAAGAAGAATACCAATACTGAATTGCAAGACTCCTTGGAGAAGAATCAAGAGGAACTTGCTTACTATTTAGCAGTTGTAAAATGGTTGGAGTCGCCAGAGAGTTAATATGAAAATATTAGTAAGTAATGACGATGGAGTTTTGGCTGAAGGCATTAAGGTGTTAGCCAATAAGTTAACAACTATAGGAAAAGTCGAAGTGGTTGCCCCTGATAGAAACAGAAGCGGTGCAAGTAATTCATTGACTTTGAGACAACCTTTAAGAGTTAAACAATTGGAGAATGGCTATTACAGTGTCGATGGGACACCTACTGATTGCGTACATTTGGCATTAACTGGATTTTTAGATCCCATAGCAGACATAGTAGTATCTGGTATTAATGAAGGTGCTAATTTAGGCGATGATGTGCTTTATTCTGGTACAGTAGCAGCAGCTATGGAAGGTCGCTACCTGGGATTGCCTGCCATAGCTGTTTCAATGGTAGGAGATAACATACAGCATTATGAAACAGCGGCAATTATTGCCAAGCAGTTAATTATAAAATTAAGTATTAACAAATTACCCTCTCAAACCATTTTAAATGTTAATGTTCCCGACTTGCCTCTGGACAAGATAAGAGGTTTACAAGTGACACGATTGGGGACTCGTCATTGTGCAGAACCTATTATTAAAGAATATGATCCCAGAGGAAGGACAATTTACTGGGTTGGCCCACCAGGACCAGAAGCAGATGCAGGCCCTGGTACTGATTTTTATGCAATTAAAACAGGCCATGTCTCTGTAACACCGCTCCATTTAGATATGACTCACTATAAACTATTTGATCATTTATCTAACTTACTTAACGGAATTTGCATAGAAAATTGATAACTTAATAAATGAGATAATAATAATGCGCTTATTTTGCAAACAGTTCATTTGTCTTTTTCTTATGTTAAATCTTGCCGGATGTGGGACAAGAAGTGATTTGGCTCCCGTTACAGAGTTAAAATGGCAACCTTTTTCAAAATATCAGAAATTTCATACAGTACGACATGGTGAGACACTGTATGCCATTGCTTTTAGATATGATACAGATTATAGAAGGCTTGCCTTGATAAATCATTTAAGGCCACCGTATTCCTTGCGGGTGGGGCAGGTTTTAACTTTGAAGGGTATTATGCCAAGATCTCATCAGTCTAATTCTGTTTATTACAGAAATAATGTGCAAAGACCTTATAAACCCCAACAAAATGTTATTTATTCTCCAGCTTATAATGTACGCTCTTCCTCAGGTTGGTTATGGCCTGTTACAGGTCGTGTTGTTACAACTTTTGTTCCTTCACAAGGTAAAAAAGGCATAAATATTGCATGCAAAAAAGGTGAAAAAGTTAGAGCTTCCACAAGTGGTGTAGTGGCTTATGCTGGAAGTGGTTTACCAGGGTATGGTAATTTAATTATTATCAAGCATAATAATGAATATCTAACCGCTTATGCTAATAATGCGAAAAATTTAGTTCAAGAAGGACAAAGAGTTAATTCAGGGCAGGTAATAGCGGAAGCTGGTTTGATAGATAGGGTATATTGGGGTGTGCATTTTGAAATAAGAAAGGCAGGAATGCCAGTCAACCCGTTGAATTATCTACCAAAAGGTTGACATATAGCTTATAGTTATAGATAGACTTGTTGAGAAGTAAAAGCTATTTCAAGGCATGGCTAACATATAGGTGATACAATGCAAGATGAAGAAGACCCAATTAAAGATAAGGAAATCAAGGAAGACGAATGGTCTGAGCCTGATGATGATTCTCTTTTATCAGAAGAAGATATTGAACCCGATATCGAAAAAACGGAGGACGAAGATCTTGAAGAGTTCCCAGAGTTTGGAGATGAGGAAGCTTTTCCTTCCTTTCCTCGTGGAAAAAATATTGCCAAAGCTTTAGACGCTACTCAGCTTTATTTAAGTGAGATTGGATTTTCACCTTTGCTTACGGCGGAAGAAGAGATTCATTATGCCACCCTTGCTTTGAAGGGTGATATGGAAGCACGTAAGAAAATGATCGAGTCTAATTTACGGTTGGTTGTGAAAATAGCCAGACGTTACCTTAATAGGGGATTACCACTTCTCGATCTAATTGAGGAAGGTAATCTGGGTTTAATGAAATCTGTTGAAAAATTTGACCCTAAGAGGGGATTTCGATTTTCAACTTATGCGACCTGGTGGATTAGACAAACAATAGAACGAGCAATTATGAATCAAACGAGAACTATTCGTTTGCCTATCCATGTAGTGAAAGAGCTGAATGTTTATCTACGAGCCGCAAGGCAACTCACCCAAAAACTGGATCATGAGCCGTCTCCAGAAGAAATAGCAGAAATGGTTGATAAACCATTAGAGGATGTTCAAAAATTATTGGGTTTGAATGATAAAGTGACTTCAGTCGATACGCCAATTGGATTTGATGAAACAAAGTCCCTATTGGATACTATTGCTGATGAGAACAGTGTAAATCCAGCAGAATTATTAACTAATGAGAATTTGAGGCAGCATATAGAATCTCTACTGGATAAATTAACTGAAAACCAGCAACAGGTTATTGCCAGGCGATTTGGGTTGAGAGGCTTCGAAAAAGCTACTCTTGAGGATGTTGGTAAGGAAATTGATTTGACAAGAGAACGTGTTCGCCAAATCCAGGTTGAAGCGTTGAAAACACTAAGAACCTTGCTGGAAAGGGTTGGATTAACTCAAGAGGATCTGTTTTAATTTTTAATCCTCGATACAGCGTGAATAGTTACTTTTTTTAAGTACAGGTTGGGTCGCTGTGACCCAATACTTGCTGTATTCAAATAATATTTATTGACTAAACTCTGCTTTAAAACCTTGCCAGCAATCAATGTAGTCTATCTGTCTACTTGGATGCTGGTATGCTTGCTCGGTAATTTGCCAGTAATCTTTGGTTTCAAACATAAAAGCGAGAGAATCGATATAGTTTGGTTTTAATTCTTGTGAGGCTGCGATTTCGTAAGATTCATAATCTGGACCATGTGGAGTCATGCAATTATGAATGCTGATACCACCGGGCACAAATCCCTCTTTCTTGGCGTCATATTCTCCATAAACTAGACCCATTAATTCATTCATATAGTTCCTATGGAAATAGGGGGGTCTAAATGTATGCTCTGCAACCATCCATCGAGGCGGAAAAATAACAAAATCCAGGTTGGATACTCCTGGTATTTCACTTTCCGAAGTTAATACTGTGAATATGGATGGATCCGGGTGATCAAAGCTCACTGTATTTATGGTATTGAATAAACTGAGATCATAACAATAAGGGGCATAATTACCATGCCAAGCAACGACATTGAGCGGTGAGTGATCACATACTGTGAACCATAATTTTTTCTGATTCTTACAAATAATGGTGCATTCACCTTTGGTTTCTTCAAAGGCCGCTACTGGATATCTGAAATGTCGTGGGTTTGCCAGACCATTTGCCCCAATAGGACCCAACTGGGGCAAAGTTAGGGGATTGCCGCTATTTTCACAAAGGTAACCTCTTGCTTCCTTGCTAATTACCTCCACTTTAAATTTAATACCGCGAGGAATAACTCCAATCATTCCTGAGCAGAGATTTAATCGACCCAATTCAGTATTTAAAATAATTTCACCCGCATAAGGAACAAACAACAATTCGCCATCGTTATTGGCAAAATATTTATCGCTCATGGAATGGTTACAATAATAACTATAGGCATTGATGAAATGATTTCCAGCAATATGAAATAAGCCTTCAATGAAGTCGCATTTGATTTGAGGATTATTATAAATAGGAGACCAACGTAAGGCGTTGGGCGATTGATCTTCAG
This sequence comes from Legionella norrlandica, assembly GCF_000770585.1. GTDB lineage: Bacteria > Pseudomonadota > Gammaproteobacteria > Legionellales > Legionellaceae > Legionella > Legionella norrlandica. Next base: position 15,732 of record NZ_JNCF01000037.1, read on the forward strand.
CAAAAGATTTCACTATATTTATTTCATAGGGATAATAGGTTCCTTGAGTAATCGTAGGAAGAATTCTATAGAGCCAACTGCGAAAGTTAATATGTCGTGGACGAGTAAACGAGGTCCCATTCAATTGCTCTGCGTATAGCCCAAGATTACAGTGTTGAGGCGAATTTTGATTAGGGGGTAATGCTCCAGTAATGGCCTCAGTATGGTGGTAGTTACCAAATCCTTGCAAGTACACAGTGAAATCTCCTTAAAGACTTTAGAATGATGCTAGGATAGTCTAAAAAAGCCCAAATTGTCGAGAGCAGCAGGTTGAATCATTTTTAAATATTATAATGAGTTCTAATATACCAGATATCTTTTCTTAAGATATGGGGGTTTTTCATAAGTCCTGATTCTTTTTGACGGTAGAGCATTGTATAATTAGCGTATGAAAATTATTTAGAGGTGAAGCAATGGCTGGTCATAGTAAATGGGCGAATATTAAATTTCGTAAAGGGGTTCAAGATGCAAAACGGGGAAAAGTATTTACCAAATTAATTCGTGAAATCACAGTAGCTGCCCGGATGAGTGGTGGGGACGAATCAAGTAATCCACGATTGAGAGATGCTATTAAGAAAGCGCTTAATGCTAATATGAAGCGTGATACTATAGATAATGCTGTTAAACGTGGAGTAGGAGGTCTTGATGGCGAAGCCATGATTTCCATGCGTTATGAGGGATATGGCCCAGGTGGTGTTGCCATATTAGTTGATTGTTTATCTGACAACAAAAATCGAACAGTTTCTGAAGTCAGGCATGCCTTTTCGAAACACGGGGGTAACTTAGGAACGGATGGCTCTGTGTCTTATCTTTTCACGAATCAGGGTGAAATTCTAATGGCTGCAGGTCAGTCAGAAGAGAAAGTAATGGAGATTGCAATTGATGCTGGAGCTTCTGACGTTTCAGTTGAGGACGATCAAATAGAAGTGATTACCCCTGTTGAATCCTATCATAATGTATTAAGCGCTTTGCAGGAGGCTGGTTTAGAAGTTGAGCAGTCCCATTTGACCATGCGTGCGCAAACCTTGATACCACTGAGTGATGAAACTGCTGAAAGTTTAATTAAGCTGATTGATATGCTGGAAGATTTGGATGACGTTCAGGAAGTATACAGTAATGCTGAGTTTTCTGAAAAAATATTAGAATCAATGAATTAATGACCATTATATTAGGGATAGATCCGGGCTCACGGGTTACAGGATATGGGCTGATAAGAGAATCAAGCCAGCAAATTGAATATATTGATAGTGGATGTATACGTACATCAAGTGATGCTGAATTAAGTCATAAATTACTACAAATATATGACGGAATATGTCAATTAATGGATCATTACTCACCTACTGAAGTGGCTATTGAGCAGGTATTTATGCATCAGAACCCTAATTCTGCTTTGAAATTGGGACATGCGCGGGGGGTTGCTATGGTAGCTGCAGCTTCACATCGCGTAAAAATCTGTGAGTATTCAGCAAGAGAGATAAAACAAAGCATAGTAGGTTACGGGGCCGCTGAAAAAGAACAAGTGAGTCATATGGTTGTTGAACTTCTTATGTTAAATAGATCTCCACAGAAGGATGCTGCTGACGCCTTGGCCATTGCCATATGCCATAGCCATATGCGGAATGGGTTGTCTAGATTGGTCGGTTCACGAGGAATAAAAAGAAGGAGAATGAGGTTATGATTGGTTGGCTCCATGGTCAAGTGGTAGATAAGCATCAACCAGGAAAATTAGTTTTGGATGTTAATGGAGTGGGGTATGATGTAGAAACTTCCTTGAATACTTTTTTTCAGATAGAAAATAATAACAAACCAATTGGTTTGCATATTCATACAGTGGTTCGGGAAGATGCTTTATTGTTGTATGGTTTTTTAGATAAAGAGGAGCGGTCTTTATTTAGGGCATTAATTAAGGTGAATGGGATCGGCCCCAAGTTGGCTATGGCAATTTTGTCTAGTATTTCTCCTCAGGAATTTATCCAGTGTATTCATCAAGAGAATTCTGCTTTATTAACTAAATTACCCGGTATCGGTAAAAAAACAGCCGAACGCTTGGTTGTGGAAATGCGAGACAGCTTGAAACAGTTTGGTGAATCAGCTACGGCTGCTATCAATAAACAGGGAAGGAATCACCCTCAAGATGAGGCGATTAGCGCTTTGGAGGCTTTAGGTTATAAAACGCAGGAAGCAATAAAAGCAGTGAATAAAATTGGTGATGATAAAAGTTGTGAGCAAATAATTCGCGAAGCCCTACAAATTCTCTCATCGAGATAACCTAGACGGTATGAAGGCATCAGGGTCTTACTGTTGGGCTTGTTTATTTGGGTTTGTTCTAATAGGTAAGAAAATTCTTACAATTAAACCCGTCCCAATTTTTGGCGAATCAAGAACAACTCTACCACCGTGAAGCTCACATATTTGTTGTACAATCGCTAAACCAAGACCGCTGCCAGGACTTTTGTTGCCTAATACTCTGAAGAATCGTTCAAAAACGCGTTTTTGTAGCTCACGCGGAATACCAGGGCCATTATCACTGACCTCAAGTATGATTTCATTATTATGTCTTAATAAGCGAACAAGCACCCTTCCATTTTCCATGGAGTAACGAATGGAGTTATCAACTAAATTTCGGATTAATATCCCTAGCGCTGTAGGATGCCCATAAATTTTGGGTGTTTTTTCATCAGTTTCAAACTCAAGCTCAATGTGCTTTTCAACTGCAGAGGGAGCCATCATGGCTAGAACTTCACGAGTCAATTTACTTAAATTGACTTCCTCCTGTTCATGAAGCTCGGTAGCCTCAGGGACAAGTCTACTCATGGTTAATAATTGCTGAACTATATGTGTACTTCTATTCACGCTGGCAATTAATTTTTGCAGGGCTTGATTTTTTTCTTGTATGTCGTTGGAATTTAACGCCACTTGAGCTTGAGCTTTAAGCGCTGCAAGGGGGGTTCTTAGCTCGTGCGCTGCATCGGCAGCAAATCGTTTCTCACGCTCAAATCCTTCTTTGAGACGAAAAAATAATTTATTCAGTTCATCAATGACAGGTTTAATTTCTTCAGGGACTTCTTGCAAGTCGACTGGCTCAAGATGACTCGGGGCACGATTAGCTACCTCTTCTGCTACTTTATCAAGACTATCTAATCCTCTTCCAATAATGATCCAAATTAGTAGTCCTGATAATGGGAAAGTAAGTAGCATTATATAAAGATCGTCTTGGGCAATTCTATGTCCAAGTTCATTACGAGTGTTATATCGTTCTGCTAATACAGTGCGAATTCCTGCTTTATCATTGTACGTTGTAAAAACACGCCAGTCTTGACCAGATATTGTTTTATCACTGAAACCATCGATCTCTGCCGTTAAAGGTATTTTAGGAGCGGTAGATGAGTGTAATAGTAATTTGCCACCATTGGTCCATACTTGAAAATTAAATTTATCTAAATAGCTTTCTTGAGGTTCGTCATTTAAATACCTTTTTTGATAATAAGTATTGATTTTTTGGGGGATGGTTTCTAGAGCATTTTGTATTTTTACAAGAGGTCTTTGGTGAAGATCATCCCCTAGCAAAGCTTGGTAGGATAAAGCGGAAACAGCCATTAAAGTATCAAGGTGATCTTGAATGTCTTTTTGATCCAGATAATAGTTACCTATGGCAGTAAGTGTAGTAGTGATGGTAATGGCAAGTAATAAGTTAATTAATAGAAACTTTCGTATAGAAGATTTCACGATAAAAGTACACCGTCATTTTTTTCGGCCATATACCCGACCCCTCGGATAGTTCGGATAAAGTTTGCGTTAAGTTTTTTGCGAAGATTATGAATATGAACTTCCAGGGCGTTACTGTCCACATCTTCTTCCCAGCCGTAAATGCTTTGCATTAATTGCTCACGAGATAATACCTGGCCACTGTTTTCAAGTAATTTTTGTAGCAAGGCAAATTCTCTTCGTGGAACATTTACTAAAACGTCATCTACCAATACAGAATGTGCTGCTGGGTCAAGAGTAATATTTTTGTATTGCAATACTGAATCAGCTCGACCCTGAGAGCGTCTTACTAATGCTCTAATTCTTGCACTTAATTCATTTAAATCAAAGGGTTTGATTAAATAATCGTCCGCCCCACTGTCTAAGCCTTTCACGCGGTCCTCTACTGATTCTCGAGCAGTCAGGATGATAACAGGCGTAGCATTCCCATCATGCCTGATGCTTTGCAATAGAGATAAACCAGATAGTTTGGGTAGTCCCAAATCAAGAATAATGAGCTCAAAGGACTCTGACTTAAGGGCTGCGCGAGCGGCTTCTCCATCCCTTAGCCAGTCAACAACATAACCAAATTGTGTAAGGCCGGTTTTTACTGCATCTCCAAGAAGTTCATCATCTTCAACAAGTAGTAATCTCATCGGTTCTCCTACTTTTTGGTTGCCTATCCAGATGCTGAGTTCTTATTATTATTTTCAAAGCTCTTCTCATCTGTATGCTTGGTTAAATAAAAAGCCTGAATCAAGACAAAAAGCAATGTAAAACCAACCCCACCAAATAATTTAAAATTCACCCACACATCGATATCAAAACAATAGGCGACATATAGATTTAAGGCCCCCATGATTACAAAAAATAATGTCCAAGCTAAATTGAGCCTATGCCAAATTTTTGTAGTTAAATTAATATTTGATTCCATCATTTTTTGGATTAATGGTTTAGAACCTACATAACTGGAACCATAAAAGACAATGGCAGATAACCAGTAGATGCCAGTGGGTTTCCATTTGATAAATAATGGATTTTGGAAAAACAGCGTAGCTCCGCCCAATACCATGATAATAGCCAAACTGAATAAATGCATTTTTTCATAATGTTGGAATTTTAGTCGGTAAAATGCTACTTGAGCGAGAGAGGCGACCATGGCGACAGCTGTAGCTGTATAAATGCCAGAAAATTTATAGGCTATAAAAAATAAAACAATAGGAAAAAAATCAAATAGTAATTTCATATTTTTTAATATATTAATTAATTATTATCATTATAACACAAGTTTTAAACTCACCTGCAAGGATTGCACCTGATTAGCGAAATAATCAGTGATATTTAAATCGGTCTGCTTCGGTTAAAGTTTATTTGTTCTAACCTACTAATATTTTTTGCCCCAAACGTAGAGGTGTGGTCTTTTTTAATCCAGGATTTAAACTTATAATGGTATTGACTTTGGTCTGATGTTTTCTCGCAATAGTATTTAAGCTGTCCCCAGATTTTACTATATATTGAATAGGTTGCTTTACTCTTTTCCATATAACCAATTGTTGTCCTTTACGTAAAGGGGCATTGTTTGTCAATTTATTCCAATTTTTTAAGTCTTTATCAGTAATTCCATAAGTTTTTTGAATTTTTTGATAAGTATCTCCGTTTTGAACAATATGGATGATGCGAATATTTTTCATAGGAAGCAGTTTTTGTAAAACAGGGGGTTTATCTTCAGAGGCTTTCTTGGCCACAACAGGGGTGTTTTTACTGCTAGGAATAAGTAAAGATTGATTAAGTTTCACCTTATTATTGGGCAATTGATTTAGCTGTTTTATTAAATTAGCGGTTGTATGATATCTCTTGGCAATATTATCAAGACTATCGCCTCTTTGTACTAAATGTTTAGCCCAGCTTACCCGTCTATCTTCAGGTACGTTTGACAGATTTAAGTTAAATCGCTCGACTTTTTCTGTAGGAATTAATAATTTAAATGGTTTATAAGGCGCTGTTGTCCATCGATTATAACCAGGATTTAATTTAATTAATTCTTTATAGCTGATTCCGGCGAGTTTTGCAGCGTGATTTAAATCAATTTGACTACCTATGTTCACTTCTTCAAAGTAAGGAAGATAAGGTATACTGGGCAATGTTATTCTATAGCGTCGAGGATTGTTAATGATTTCAGCCAAAGCGAGTAAACGTGGAACATAGACTTTGGTCTCTCTTGGAACTGGTAAGTTCCAGAATTGGACAGAACGTCCGGGACGAGTGGTTGATTTAATTGCTCTTGCAATCGTCCCTTCACCAGAGTCATAAGCTGCTATTGCTAGAATCCAATTCCCATTAAAATATTTATTGAGGTAGAGCAAATAATTCAATGCAGCATCAGTTGATGGACCAATACTGCGCCTACCATCAAACCACCAATCTTGTTTTAATCCTAATTCACTCCCTGTGCGTGGCATAAGTTGCCATATGCCTGCAGCTCCTGCTCCGGAGTAGGCGAAAGGATCGTAAGCACTTTCTATCATGGGAAGCAGTGCTAACTCGCCGGGCAGTTTCCTTTTTTTAATTTCACCTAATACATGATAAATATACGGTTCTGATTGACGACTTACTTTATTAATATAACTGGGATGAGAAACCAGCCATCTGATTTGTTCTTGCACTTCTGGGCGGGTAACCTCATGACTTAGCATAAACTCACTACGTAATACATCCCATACGTCAGGGGTTGTCCTAGAAATTGCAGTATTAGAAATCCCAAGAAATATGAAGATGCAAAATAAAAAACTTTTTATTATGAATAACTTATAATTCAATGGTATTACCTGTTACTATTATTGGCTAGCCAGTTTACTAAAAATTAAAGAAGGATTAAACCCTTTTTGACTTAATTGAATCCATATAGGATTAAAATTATTCCTTTTGGTTCATTATTTGAATGAATCTTTCTGACTTCTTAGTATCTTAAATACATCTAGCGATTCTGAGGATAATGCTCCATGGGAAATGGCATATTGCTTTACAGCTTCAACATTGGTGCGTAAAAAGGGATTGATTGATAACTCCAGATCTAATGTAGAAGGCAGAGTACATGTCGATGATTGCTGTCTAATTTGTTGCATATAATTGATCACTGTTAAATTATTAGGTTCGACAGTAAGGGCAAATTTTAAGTTTTGTAATGTATACTCATGAGCGCAAAATACTTTTGTATTACCAGGCAATTTTTTAAATAGCAGCAAAGATTGATGCAACTCTTCCATTGTCCCATCAAATACCCTACCGCAGCCCGCAGAAAATAAAGTATCCCCGCAAAATAACCAGCCATATTGTGGTTCATAATAGCTGATATGAGTAGAAGTATGACCAGGATTAAATAAAATATGAAAATTAAGGTGTCCGATTTGAATGGATTGATCTTTGGTAACTGGATGGGTGATATGAGTTATTCTATTATCAATGGGGCCGTATACTGCGCAGGAAGGCTGCTCTTTGATTAAAGAATCAACGCCTCCTATATGATCGTAGTGATGATGGGTTAATAGTATCGCTCTTAATGTCAATTGGTTGGATTGAGCAAATTGAATTACTGGGGCAGCGTCTCCAGGATCAACACAATCAAATATTCCAGTCACTTTATCAATGATTGCCCAAATATAATTATCTGAAAAGGCCTGAATAGGGATAATATCCATAATTTATACTCAAATTATTTGGTCTAGTAACTGTTTACCTTGAGCTTCTTGCCTATGCTAGCAATAGAGACCCAAGGAGACTATTTACATTTTTTAGAACTTGATTCAATGATATATGAAGACAAGCCAGGATTAAAATAGGACTTTAAAGTGTTTAGTATGGTTTGCATGTCTGAAGAAAAAGTATGTGGGGGGTTAATTATCCATAGACCACAGCCATTCATCCCTTGTCCGGAAAGTTCATCCAAATGGAACTCAATTCTAATTGCATTAGCATTAAGCTCCCTCATACCTTTTAAAAATTGTTCTGCCCATACTTTTTTAACAATGGGATACCAAATACAAAAAACTCCTGTTGTGAATCGTGAGTATGCATTTTTCATGGCAGCGGGTATTTCTTTATATTCTTCCTTTCTTTCATAAGAGGGATCGATAAAAATCAGCCCTCTTTTTTCCAATGGTGGTAGTAGGGCTTTCAACATTAAAATTCCATCAGTATGATTGATATGAATTTTTTTATTAAAGTGGGGAATTTGTAATAAAGCATTATATTCAGTGGGATGTAGCTCACAAAAGTATAATCGGTCTTTTAAACGTAATCTGCTACTGGCTAAATAGGGGGAACCAGGATAATAGCGCAATTGGAGACCATGGTTAATTTGGTTGATAATTTCCAAGTATTCGAAAAAAACTGGCGGCAAGTTTTTTCTATCTGACCAGATTAGGTTAATTCCCTGTTTGTACTCTTCAGTTTTTATAGCTTGCTTATCTTTCAAATCATACAAGCCCCTTCCTGAGTGTGTTTCAAGATAGAATAGAGGTTTATCTTTATGAGTGAGGTAAACTAACAGTCGAGTTAAGGCAATATGTTTTACTACATCGGCGAAATTTCCGGCATGGTAGCCATGTTGATAACTAAGCATGAAAAAAGGCTTTGAAAAAAATATATTTTCGAATTATATCAAATTAATCCTAATCTTGCTCGCTTTGATCTCAACTGCTTTTTCTAGGATTATTTCTTATTTGTGCACTATACTTTTTTTGAGGGGTCCGAATTAGGAGACTGATATGGGTTTACATGAAGAGTTAGAAGATCAATCATTTTCTGATTATAACTATGAAGAGGAAGTTGATGATCATATTGATGATTTAACACAGAAAAAGAAAATACGCCGCATGCTCGAAGATAAACTTGAACGTAAACGCTTACGAGATGAGTTTAAAGATGATTTTGATGAATTAAGCGGTGAATTTGATTGGGATGAGTTAGAGAAATAAGAATCAGTTTATCCTCTTAATTTTGCCGCTGACATCATTGTGTTTTCAAGCAACGAGACGATAGTCATTGGGCCTACACCTCCAGGTACAGGGGTGATCCAGGCAACTTTTTCTACTGCATTTTTAAAGTCAACATCTCCCCTGATGCTGCCATCGGATAGACGATGCATTCCAACATCAATCACCACCTGATGATCTTTAAACCAATCCGGATGAATAACATCCATTTTCCCAGTAGCAACAATTAGAAAATCGGCAATTTCCACAAATTTTTGCAATTGCTGAGTAAATTTATGACAAACTGTAACAGTGGCTCCAGCTAATAACAATTCAAGGCTCATTGGTCTTCCGACAATATTGGAGGCACCAATAACGACAGCATGTTTTTTTTTGACATTAAGATCATAATGATGCAATAAATTCATAATACCTAAAGGAGTACATGGCCTTAAAAAGGGATTTCGTTGAGCCAGCCTCCCTAAATTATAGGGATGAAAACCATCCACATCTTTTTCAGGTTTAATTTGCTCAATTATTGTTCTCTCATTAATGTGTTTCGGTAAAGGCAATTGAATTAAGATACCGTCAATTTCATCGGATTGATTTAGCTTATTTATTAAGTGAATCAACTCTTCTTGAGTTGTTCCATCGGGTAAGTCATAGGAATGAGAAATAATGCCTACTTCCTCACAAGCTTTTCGTTTATTACTGACGTAGATAACAGAAGCCGGATCATTACCAAGCAAAACAACAGCAAGCCCAGGTGCTCTTTGTCCTTGTTCGATGTGATGTTGTACTCTTTGTTTTAATTCATTTCTGCGAAGAGCGGATATGACTCTTCCATCGATTAATGACGCTGGCATATTTTTCTCGCAATTTTTATGGTGGTTATTATGAATTACAGGCTATTTTAATGCAAGATAACTTTGCTGGTCAGCGCATACTTCAGTTTTCTCGTACTGGCTTGCTGCAATTTTTGGAAGAAAACCAAGACATTCTATTATTCTTCCAGTTTTCTTAAGTAATTTTGGGCAATTTGATAAGCCTGAGATAAATTGTGATGCACTTCTGGGTGCATATTTTGATCTTGAGCTTCCATTTCATTTTTACAATCTAAAAGAAAATCTCGCAATAGCTTGCATTTTTCCTTTTTGCTTATATCCATTAGGAATATTTCTATAACTTCATTTTCCCTGTTCATATCGATTCCAATTTGCTTTATTAGCTTATCTATAATTATAGATGATGCCTGTCTGAAATTATCAATTGATCTTGTATGATATTATATGAACCTAGACGTGCTGATATTTAATAGAGTATTAAAGCTAGGGGTATTATTGAAATGTGTATTGAAATTTTACATATAACCCTATGATTTTTTATAGAATGATTTTATGGTTTCTTGAATAGACTTGCGTATAATGATAATTTTTAGTAAGCACAACTAAAACCATCCTATCTTAATAGGGTGCATGGAGCTCTGATTGAAAAAAACTGTTCTGTATATGGCTATTTTCTCATTGTCTATGCCAATGTCACTTTATGGACTTGGCTTAGGTGAAATGAGGGTACAGTCATCTTTGGATCAGCCTTTTTCAGCTGAAATAGAATTAATAGATGTAGGAAATGATCCTCTCGCTGGTATTAAAGCAAGTTTAGCAGATCCAGAACAATTTGAACTAGTTGGTCTTGAGCGAGCAACTGTCTTGACATTCTTAAAATTTCAGGTTGAGAAAAACACAAAAGGCGAACCTGTTATAAAAGTAATATCTACCGAAAGAATGACTGAACCGTATATGGAAATTGTAGTCGATTTGACTTGGCCAAAGGGGCAATTATATAAAGCATACACCGTACTTCTGGATCCGCCAGGATATCAATTGGGATTTACAACAGCCCAAAGTAAGCCTGTTTATTATAAGAAGAAATTATCAACGTATAACGAGCCTGGTGTTATTGAAAAAACCGTAGTCACTACTGTGGATCGTAGCCCAGTATCCAAGGATGATAGCAAAAAGAAAGCTACTTACGGTCCAACTGTAACGAACGAAAACGTATGGCAAATCGCTCAAAGATATAAAACCTCAAAATTAATTTTACCTCAAGTTGTATTGGCAATTGTGGGTGCTAATCCCGACGCATTTAAAAATGGAAACTTAAATGGTTTAAAAGTAGGAGTACGCTTACTCATTCCGTCAAGTGAAGAGATAGCAAAAGTACCGTCCGAATTAGCTATTGAAGAGGTAATGGCCCATGATAAAGCTTGGAATGAACAAACATCCATCAATCATGTGTTAGCTCCACCTTATATTAATGGTCAAATTGTAAAGGCAACCCCACAAACACAAACAAAAGGTTCCCAAATTCCTGTTATCCCTAAATTCACTATGGCGATGGTTCCTAATCAGCAGAAACTTCCCCAATTAACCTCAAACAACATCTCAATGCCTATAGAGACATTCACCCAGCAGCAGCCTGCACAGAATAGTAAAGCACAAACTATGGAACAGGATGAAAAAATTAAAGCAGAAATTTCAATTACAACGGCTGCGGTGGAATCAGTTCGGGAATCTAATGCGTTATTGATGGAGCAATTGCGTATGCTCCAGGATCAAAATAAAAAATTACAAGAAAAATTAGACAAACGCGATAAAGAAATAGAATTGTTGCATTCGCAAATACAAGTCCTATTGAAAAAACGCCAGGCCGTGGCTTCACAAGCAAGTTCATTACCCACGAATGATCAATCGATAGGCTCTGGCCTTATATAATCTTATTAATACTGGTTGCTGGAGGAGCAGCAGGATTGGTTTATTGGTATCTCTTAAGACAAGGTCAACAAAATAGCGATGATGATTCCCCTTATAAAACGGATATCCCTTCTAGTCCTAAACCATTTATGCCATTAGTTGAGCCCGCAAAGTATAAACCAGATGAGCAATCAAGTGATGAACAAATCACTGGTTCTTCAAATCACGAAGAGTTATCCATTAAAGAAAAACAAACGAACTCTTTGATTTCTAAAATGGATATTGAAGGATTTAAGAAAAAAGAAGAGCCTGCACAGAATGATATTAAAGGCTTGGGAGAATTTGAAACCAAGGAAGAAACTCACATAAAGCCAGAAATTTTGAAAGAACGGGAAATTCAGAAAGAGCCTGAGATTCAGAAAGAGTCTGAAATTCAGAAAGAGTCTGAAATTCAGAAAGAGTCTGAAATTCAGAAAGAGTCTGAAATTCAGAAAGAGTCTGGGGTTCAGAAAGAGTCTGGGGTTCAGAAAGAGTCTGAGGTTCAG
>NZ_JNCF01000014.1 GCF_000770585.1 Legionella norrlandica
TAACTTTCGTTAAATCAGTCATAAAATCAATGTGTTATCTTTTGAATCCTTATAGCAATTTTCTCGGCATATAAAAACCTCTTGTCAACAAAAATTATTTAAATTTTATATGGTTTTATGACCAAACGGTAAGGGGCCTGGTACATTCGGAAATCCAGGTTTACCCTTTCTTTAAGGAAACGCATGCAATAGGTCACCCCTATATTAGGGGTGACCTATTGTCTAGAAGAAAATATGATTTAATAGAATCTTGTTACTATTGTACAGTATAACAAGTTAAAGAGAAGCGAAAACGGGCTCTGTTTTGCTTAGGGCCCCACCTATATGGGGTAAAAAATTATCCTAATTCACTCATTGCTGACACAGCATGATACCCAGCATCGACATGCACTACTTCTCCAGTAATGCCTGAAGCCAGATCGGAACATAAGAACGCTGCAGTATTGCCAACTTCATCGGCAGTTACATTTCTCTGTAGAGGCGTGATGTTAGCATAAGCCGCGTGAATCTTACGAAAATCTTTAATCCCTGCTGCAGCTAGGGTTTTAATGGGGCCAGCTGAGATAGCATTGATTCGTAATCCTCTCGAACCTAAACTTGCTGCAAGATATCGTACAGAAGCTTCTAAGCTTGCTTTTGCGACCCCCATTACATTATAGTTTGGTACTGCTTTCTCTGCGCCATAATAACTTAATGTCATAATAGAACCTTGAGTCCCCACCATCATGGGTAATGCTGCTTGAGATAGTCCTATTAGACTATAGGCACTAATATCATGGGCTATTCTAAATCCTTCTCTGTTCGCACATTCAAGAAAATCACCACTGATCTGATCTGCTGGAGCATAGGCTACGGAATGAACCAAAATATCTAATTTATCCCAATGGTTATGTAAATTGTTAAAGACAGATTTAATTTCTTCATCATTTGCAACATCACAAGGGAAGGTCAGAGTTGAATTAAACTCAGCAGCCATTGTTTCTACACGTGATTGTAATTTTTCGTTTTGGTAAGTAAAAGCGAGTTCTGCTCCTTGAGCATGGAATGCTTTAGCTATACCATATGCAATGGATCGATTGCTTGCTAGCCCAACAATAAGCGCTTTTTTCCCAGCTAAAAATCCCACAGTAGTATCTCCTCTCATTTCAAAACATTAATCAAATTATCAGTTGCCTCTAGTGTGAGAAGCTAATAATTCGCGCATTTTAGCCTGAATCATCTCTATGGCAATCCTATTTTCTCCACCTCTAGGCACGATTAAATCAGCATAGCGACTTGATGGTTCAATAAACTGTAGGTACATGGGACGGACAGTGGTTTCATATTGATGAATCACTGACTCAAACGATCGATGTCTTTCTACTACATCTCGTTTTAGACGTCGGGTTAAGCATACATCAAGAGGAGTTGACATAAAAATTCGAATGTCCATAATTTCTCGAAGGGCTTTATCGCTAAAAAGAAGAATTCCTTCCAATACAATGATGGCATGTTTACCTACAGTTCGCGTTTCAGGTAAACGCAGATGTTTGGAGTGGGAATATATTGGAATTTCAACTGAATTACCAAGCCTTAACTGGCGAAGATGATCATAAAGCAGTGTATGGTCAAAGGAGTCAGGATGGTCGTAATTTATTTTTTCTCTTTGAGAAAAAGGCAAGTGCCCGTTGTCTTTATAATAGGCATCCTCAGAGATAACGACAACCTGTTCTGAGCCCAGTTCATTGACTATAGTATTTGCTAACAGACTTTTCCCGGATGCTGAAGGGCCGGAAATCCCAATAATAATTGCTGGCTTTATCATAATATTTTAATTAAAAATTTTGTACGAATAGTAAAGTTTTTTTAGTTAGAATTCAATCATTCTCTCCTGCCTTATGCAAGATATCTAACACTTCAAATAGAGGTTGCCCAACGCTTGCAGAAGGTTGTTTAATCAATAACAACGAAGATAACGTTGGGGCAATATCTGTTGTAGATACCTGCCGAAATATAAATTTTGGTTTTAAGCTTGGATGAGCAAATAATAGTGGTACATAAGTATCGTATTGCCATGGGCTGCCATGATTAACGCGGTCTTCGCTTTTAGCTCCATTACTTTGATAAGGTGGTTGTACCAGATAGACATCGCCTGCGCGATAAGTGTATGACATGCGACCAACTTTGGAGCTGAGCCAATCTTTTTCAACATCTTGTAATGGTAATGGATAGGCTCTAAATACTCCTGGAAAGTGACTTATTTCTTCCGCAATGTATTGGCTGATTTCTGCAACATTTAATTGCTTATCCTTTATAATTTGGTGATCAAAATATATGAAAGGAGGGGTTATTGACATTAAGGTTTGGGGTGGCAGATTGTATCGTTTCTTCAATAATCCTTTGATGGATTGCTCGGTAGCTCTTAGATTAATTGGTTTTATTTCAGATATTTTATGAGCTTTAAGGTAAGCAGGACCGTCACTAACACCATGGTCAGCAGTAAGTATAATTAGCGTATTGTTTAAGCCGACTTCTTTATCTATGATCTTAAAGAAATCGCTTAATGTATTATCCAGAGTTATTAAATTGTCTTCGGCTTCCAAGCTGTTAGGTCCAAATTGATGGCCAATGGCATCTACTGCGGAAAAGCTAACTGCCAGGTAATCAGTTTGGTCGGCTGTTTGTCCTAATTTTTCATGAATTAATAATTGTTGTGCAAAATTGGCAGTCAGCTCATCTGCTTTCGGTGTTCTTGAAAGAGCCTTAAAATAGGCCTCGGAGGGCGGATTTATCACATGATGAGGAAATGTTTGACCGAAATTACCGTAATTATGACGAAATGGAGGGGTGTCTGCGTTTTGATAAAAAGATTTTGGATGACTAAGGGTCCAGTCAAATTCTTTAGGCTGATAGTTTTTGTTCCAGTTTACTACCCATGATGGATAATCTGAATAGTAATAATTGGTTGTAATAAACCCCCCATTAGTTTTATCGAACCAAAAGGCTTTGCCGGCATGCCCTGCTAAAGTGATTGCTGCCCTATCTTTTAAGGAGACAGCGAACGCCCTGCCTTTTTTCGCCAAAATGATCTCGTCACTTGATGTAGAGGCTTTTAAGTTGTGAGGGGAACGACCTGGGATTTCGGTGCGTGTATGTACGGTAGGCAAAATTTTGACTTGCAAGTCCTCCATACAATATTTTATTTGTTTTGTTTTTCTATCATACCAATCATTATCAATAACGCCATGCAAGGAAGGGAAGCTACCTGTTGCGATGGTGCTATGACCTACACAAGTTGTGGTATTAGCATGAGGGTGATGGGCATTATGATAGTCTATCCCGTGACTTAACAAATAGTTAAAGCCTGAAGGGCCAAATTGTTTGTGATGGCGATAAATTAAATCACCTCTCAATTGGTCAATAACTATTTGTAAAATCAACTTTGGCTGACAGGAATTTGCATAGCAAATTAAAGTATATAAGAAAAGAAGAATGCCACAAGCTAGTTTTTTCATTTCGCCCCATTTTCTGATGTAAATTGATGGGTAAGTTAAATCAAATGTTTCATAAAAACAATAGACATCTTGTATAGCAGGTCCCTTTTGCTACACCTACTCAATTTTTTATTAAAATCAATAGATTGAAAATTAATTAGATAGTAAAAAGAAAAAGCATGACGAAAAGAAATAATTAGTTTAAACTGACCTCCGATGAAATTATTTCATCAGTCCTGTTCATGGAGTTTAAGGAGAAAATAAGATGTCTTTTGAATTAGTCGCATATGATCTATTACAAAAACGTATCAAAGAAAGTATTATCACATTAATCAAATCTAATAACAAAAAAGCTAAAATAAACCCTGACAAATTAGAAGACTCAGTAAAAGAGGTTTCTGAAGAGAGACAACCTCAAGTAATGGTTTTATTAAAAACCATGGATTTACTGGATAAGTCATCCCTGCCAAATGAAGAAAAAGCTCGTGTATTAAATGCGTTTGCCTATTATATTCGTGAACAAATTGCTATAAGTTATGGATGGATCTCTCCGGAAAGAAGCAATTTCTATAATTCACTTACTACATCACTTGATTTAACTAAAAATAACAGCCCTAATGATCAAGATTTGTATGCAATGTACTTTGCATTAGAGGAGTTTTTGCGTACTAACGTTTATAACAATGCTGATCCAATAAAAGGTTATTTAGTAGAACAGTCTTTCGCAATTGAAAAATATTCGGCTGTTAAGGATATTCGTGATTTAGTTCAAAAAGTGTCTGAGTTAAAGCTGAAAATTATTGAAGAGGCTGAAAAGCTGCATTTGCAACAACAAAAACCAAAAGCCACAAAAAGCAGTTGGTTTTTTGGTGGTTCGTCAAGCAAAGAGGAAAGCAATAAACCTCATGAGGACTCTAAGGCTCCTGTTTTATAAGCGAATAGCTCCCTCTTGCTCCAAGGTTCCGCAACTGCTTGCTGGGTCCAGTATTTTAGTAGTACTCTGGATCCCCCTGACAAGCAGCGGGACTTTGGAGAGCAGCTCTGGACTGGGTTTCCTGAAATGTGCAGAAGATTCAGCTTAAGGAGTGGTGTAGGATTCCTGTTCCACAGGATAACCACTCGTAGCCCAAGCCATAATTCCGCCCTCAACAGAATAAACTTCTAAATATCCTAAGTCTATCAAGCATTGGGCAGCATACAGGGATCTTACTCCACTTTTGCAATGCAAATAAATTGGTCGGCTTTTATCAGGTATTTTATTTTCAATTTCGAATGAAATGCAGTCTTTGGGAATATGGAGTGCTCCTCGTATATGCATACTTTCCCATTCATCCAATTCACGTACATCGATCAAATGCCAATTGGTTTGATTTTCCATTAGATCTTTCAACTCATGAACATTGATGGTATTGATTTTATCCCTTATCATAATGTATTTCTCTCACAGTAGGTCTAGTTAAGGTAGAGTGATGAAGTATCCAGTATATGGTCGCGGTAATTACTCCTCCAATTAATGTGGCAAATGCCCAAGTAGGAGCAGAAACTAAAACAGTTTTTTGACCAACTTTATAAAGACTGCCTGCATCGCGAGCTACGGCACCAGCAAAAATGACATGCAGTAATCCATTAATTAACATAATTAAATAAAAAAACGTTTGGATTTGAGTATTGAATTGTTCTGCTAATTGATTAAGCATCAGTCATTCCCCTTGTGTTTGTCGCGACTGTCTCCATGATAACAGAAAAATAGCGGAAACCACTAAAGCGATTGCGATACCCTGAAGAACGGTTGGTGTTTCATCAAAAACCAAGTATCCCCAGAATAAACCCGTCAAAGCAACAACCCCACCAGTTAGACTATAAAAAACCGGTCCTGCCATACGAATTAGAATAAAAAAGAGTAAATACCCTAAACTGGATAATATTATCTCTAAGATGACGATTTGTTTTACAAGAGTCAGAGGGGTTGAGAGAGGATAAAAGGCTTTCTGATTGAGGACAAGAGGTATCAGCAAAAATGAAGCGGCCAGTAACATTCCGCTAGCAGCTTGTAGTGCATTAATTTCTTTAGGTTGCCTGGCTCCAATATAAATTGAGCACAGAGCAAATCCAATAGGGCTAAGCATTGCTAGAATGGTCCAACTGGAATAAATTCCAGCTGTATTTATTCCTATGATTGCAAGTATACCTGTCATACCAAGTATTAATGCCGAAAATCGCCATCGATCAAGTTTTTCTTGACCAGACAGCAGAGCTAAGGGATAGACTAATAAAGGAACAGTATTGACCAGAACGGCTAATAAGCCAGAAGGAATGTGGTTTGCAATAAAATACATATTGGTATTTGGGATTGCGATGCCTATTAATCCGCAAATAAAAAAATAAGGCCAATAAGCAGGGTGTAGTAAGGGTGTTTGTTTGGTAAGAAAGCTGATAAAAGTTAATAATATTGCTGGCCCCAATGATTGCCAAAAAGCATAACCCAAAGGAGTAACGCCATTGGTCATTGCAAATTTTGCCAAAGTGTAGCCCGAACCCCAAATGAATCCTAAAAGTATAAGCAACAAAGTGGCTTTAATGGTTTTCAGGTCAAGCATATAAGATACTTTTGCGAATTTTTAGTGATTATGCCATTTTAAGTGAAAAATAACGATACTATTTAAATATCTGTAGTAATTTTTAAAAAGTATTAATACTTTCATTTTATGAATAACATAGGTAACATCGATTTATTTTAAAATTTAGGGAGTTTGGATGAACGCGAATGAAACCCCAGTTCCACATCTGACCACTGCTCATTCTGGTCCTTTGCATCATGTGGAAAAAATGATTTTAAATAAGCTTGCAGAAATAGAATCCTGGTTTAGAAAAAAGTGGCAAGAAACGCCTGCTCCCTTGACCTCATCTGTTGATTTACGCCATGCAGGTTTTAAAATAGCTCCTGTGGATACCAATTTGTTTCCCGCCGGCTTTAATAATTTGAATCCAGAATTTTTGCCTTTATGTATACAGGCTGCCCAATCGGCATTGGTAGAATACATCCCGGATTGCACTAAAATTTTAATTCTTCCTGAAAGTCATACCCGAAATAAATTTTATTTACGTAGCCTAAGTGTCTTAAAAACTATTTTTGCTAAGGCTGGTTTTATCGTTAGAATTGGTAGTTTGGATCCAGAGGCTAAAGAGCCAAAAGAAATACAGCTTGAACAAGGGGAAGCTTTATTAATTGAGCCTTTGCAAAGACAGGGTGACAAGGTAGGTTTGGATAATTTTAACCCTTGTCTTTTGCTTTTAAATAATGATTTGTCTTCTGGCGTTCCCGACATACTACAGAATGTACAACAGCGCATTAGACCTACAGCGAAGTTAGGTTGGACCTCTCGTTTAAAATCCAGTCATTTCCAATTTTTTGAAGAGGTGGCAAATGAGTTTTCTGAAGTAGTTGGCATCGATTCATGGTTAATCAATCCTTATTTCAGTGCAATAGAAGGGATTGATTTTATGGCTCAGGAAGGAGTTGAGCAGCTTGCTCAGGAGGTAGAGAAAATATTATCTCTAATCCATGATAAATATGCGACTTACGGGATAAAAGATAAACCTTTTGCTGTAGTAAAAGCTGATAATGGCACTTATGGTATGAGTGTGATGATGGTGCATAGTGGAAATGAAATTCGGCAATTAAACAGGAAGCAACGCACCAGGATGTCTACCAGTAAAGGTAGTAAAAAAGTGGATAGAGTCATTGTTCAGGAAGGCGTTTATACTTTTGAAACGATGCCTGATGGCGCTGTTGCAGAACCTGTTGTCTATATGATCGGGCAATTTGTAGTTGGTGGTTTTTACCGCGTTCACCAGGGTAGAGGAATTGATGAAAATCTCAATGCACCTGGAATGCATTTTGAACCGCTAGCTTTTGCACAAGCTTGTAATATGCCACGTGATGATTTGGGAGCAGTGGAATGTCCTAATCGTTTTTATGTATATGGAGTCATTGCTCGATTAGCTGCATTGGCTGCTGCAAGAGAAATTGCTGCAATCGGAGGTGAATAATGAAACTTGCAGTGCTTATGGATCCCTTACAATACATAAAGCCTTATAAAGACTCTACGGTAGCTATGATTAAAAGTGCCCAGAGATTGGGATGGTCTTGTTCTTATTTCACTCAAAATGAGTTGTTTTGTAGTAATGGGCAAGCTTATGCTTATGCTCATAGTATTAACATCGGGGATGAACGCAGTACGGATTGGGTTAAAACCAGCGATTTAGGCAAAAAATCATTAGGTGATTTCGATATTATTCTTATGCGCAAAGATCCACCATTTGATATGGAGTATATTTATTCAACCTATGCTTTAGACTTAGCCGAGCAGGGTGGAGCATTAGTTGCGAATAAACCTCAAAGCTTGCGTGATGCGAATGAGAAATTTTTCACATTGAATTTTTCTCAATGTTGTCCTCCAACTTTAGTGTCGAGGGATACCAAGCAATTAAGAGAATTTTGGCAGGATCACCGAGAAGTTATTTTTAAACCTCTGGAAGGGATGGGGGGTAATTCTGTTTTTTATGTTGATAAAGAAGGTAAAAATTTGGCAGTTATTTTGGAAGTATTAACCAAAGGTCAAACAAAATGCATTATGGCTCAGCGCTATATTCCTGAAATAACTCAAACGGGCGACAAACGCATTCTTTTAATCAATGGAGAGCCTGTTCCTTTTGCTCTAGCTCGTGTCCCAGCAAAAGGCGATCTTCGAGGGAATTTAGCTGCAGGAGCAAAAGGGGAAGTAGTACCTATCACTGCAAGGGATAAGTGGATTTGTGAACAAATAGCCCCAGTTCTAAAAGAAAAAGGACTGTATTTTGTAGGTATAGATGTTATTGGAGACTATTTAACAGAAATTAATGTGACTAGCCCAACTTGTATTCAGGAAATTGCTGCTGAGACAGGTTTGGATATAGCTGGTGATTATTTACGATGCCTTGAACAATTGCGGAATTGATTGTAAAAACTGTAATCGTTGAAAATGCACCAACCTACAGACTATTTTTAAATTCTCTAGTAATCGTTCAGGGGCATAACTTGAATCTTGGTGGAATGCCAGAGTTGTGTCCAGTTTTAATTCAAGACGGGCCAAATATGGCATTCCGACGATACAGCGTGAGGAGGCTTTTTTATTCATCAACATAGTCAGAGCCTAATTGGTCATTAGACGCGTTAGTTTCTTCTCTTGCTACTTTGTCTGCTTTGGTGTCCTCTATAAAAAGTGAGCCTGTATTTTGTTCTGTGCCTGCAATAAGATAATTTCTATGTTGCAAGTAGGCGTCTCTGATAAAAGTATATTTATCTAGGGCTTCATTTAGTATAGGTTCTGAGGCGAATAATTGTGTTCTTAAATCAATATAACGTAATCCAATCAATCCGTAAACCAAGCCCGCATCGTCAATGTAAACATAGGGAGTCCATAAAGCAAATTGGAATAACCAGCCTGCACCATCGCGAAGAGTGCTGGGACCTAAAAAGGGTATTACCAGATAAGGTGAGTTTTTATCTCCCCATTTGGCGAGTGTTAGGCCTAAATCATTATAATGGGGAGGAAGACCAAATTTTTCTGCTACATCAAATAATCCACCAACTCCAATAGTTGAATTAATAACCAGGCGCCAGGAGTCTTTAATTACCCATTTCCCTTCTGCTTGCAGTATATCATTAGCAATTGTGGGGAACATGTCCAGATTATTGAATGCATTGTTTACGCCTTTTCGTACGATTTTTGGTACAACAGCGACATAAAGTTTGGCAGGAGGCTTCAATACGGTGGAATCAAACGCCATATTGAAGTTATGAATCTTTCGGTTGAAGGGTTCGAAGGGATCTATTGGATTAGTTCCTTTATGCGCACAACTTGTTAATATAAAGGATCCTACCATACCAGCAAACATTAAAATTAAGCGCATAATTATTCTATTTATTAGATACTTAAGACGATGTTACACCAGTTTGAAGTTCTTGCAAACTAGTGAAAGGGGACTGGAAGATAAATAAAATTTTTATACAAGAGCTGGGTTTAAAACTGCAACAAAAAGGTGACTGGACCATCATTACACAAATAGACTTGCATGTTAGCACCAAACATCCGTTTTGGGTATTTGGATAACGCTGTTGGGCAAGGGTTAATAAATTATCAAAAAGCTGCCGACCTAGTTCTGGTGGAGCAGCATTTGAAAAACTCGGACGCAGCCCTTTTTGAGTATCTGCCAATAGCGTAAACTGGGGCACCAATAGTAATCCGCCATTGACATCTTTTAGGCTTAGGTTCATTTTCCCGTTAGAGTCTTCAAAGATACGATAATTGATGATTTTATCTAACATACGATGGATATTTTCTAATGCATCATTAGGTTCGAATCCACATAGTATCAGTAAACCGTGGTTTATTTTACCAACCGTTTGACCATGTATATCCACTCTGGCATCTTTAACTCGTTGGACAACAGTTAACATGCATCGAGACCCTGTTTTGAAATTTCCTTGCTGGCATAAATAATAGCATCAATAATTCCTGATTCTCTATCCGAATGACCAGCGTCTCTGACAATTCTAAGATTGGAAGCAGGTATAGCCTGATGTAACTCCCAAGCACTAGCTAAAGGGCTAACCAAATCAAAACGACCATGTACAATATAGGTGGGTATATGTCTTATTTTATGGACATTAGCCATAACCTGATTTTCTTCAATAAAGTAATGATTGATAACGTAATAAGATTCTAGTGTCGCTAAGGCTAGGGCGAAGTGTGGATCACTGTACTGATCTATAACGTATAAATGAGGCTGTAGGCTACTGCATCTGGCTTGCCAAAGTGCCCAATTTTTTGCAGCAGCCATTCGCGCTAATTCATTTGTTCCTTGTAAACATTCAGCATAGTATTGTGGAATATTAGAAAGCTTATTTTCTGGAACAGAGTTAATAAACTCTTCCCAATAGTCAGGGTAAACTAAATTGGCACCAAATTTATAGAACCACTCGATGTCTTTGGGGCGACCTAAAAATATTTGATGAAGGAGTAGTGCTTTAATTTGTTGGGGAAATTTTTGTGCATAGAGCAATGCCAATAGTGAACCCCAGCCTCCACCAAATAATACAAATTCTCTTATGCTTAGATAATCTCTAATGGAATCAATATCGTCCATTAGGAGCTGTGTGTTGTTCTCATTAATTTCTAGATGAGGTGTTGATCGTCCACAACCGCGTTGATCAAAGAGTATAATCCGATATCGCTGAGGATCAAAAAAACGCCTCATATGCGGATCTGCTCCGGCGCCTGGTCCATGATGCAGTACAATGACGGGTATGCCTTCAGGATTCCCGGTTTCTTCTAGATAAAGCGTATGCAGTTTACTAACCTTTAATTCGTGTTGTGTATAGGGTTTAATTGCCGGGTAGAGGTTATGCATTTTAGTCCTTTATCATCATGTCTTTGTATTATAATAATACTGAAATTAAATTTTTTTTAAACCGTATTTTGCGCTTTGATTACTTTGAAAGCAATACTTGGACAGATTTTCTCAGATCATTACGCAATATTTATGGATATTTAATCATTTCCTTGTCGGCAAATTAAGCCTTTGCTTTAAAAATTAAATTTAAAGATAATACAGGCACTTTTTCTGTTGGAAATATTTTTATGACCATGGCAATACTTCTCAAAGGATTAAATGAAAGGCAGCAGGAGGCAGTGACTTCTCCTTTAGGTAATATGCTAGTTTTGGCAGGTGCTGGCAGTGGTAAAACACGAGTATTAGTAAGCCGCATTGCGTGGTTAATAGAAGAGCGGCATATTTCTCCTCATGCCATTTTGGCTGTCACATTTACAAATAAAGCAGCTGGAGAAATGAGGACAAGGTTAAATAGCATGCTTTCTACTTCCATTCTTGGTTTGTGGGTCGGTACGTTTCATGGTTTGTGTCATCGTTTATTACGTCGTCATTATAAGGAAGCTCATCTTCCTGAACAATTTCATATTCTTGATTCAGAAGATCAGGCACGTCTGATTAAACGAGTTATCACCTCGCTTAATCTTGATCCAGAGCAGTGGCAAGTCAAACAAGTTCAATCATTTATTAATGGTAAAAAGGACGAGGCTTGCGCCCCCAACATATTAATGCATTGCACTATGGCCCAACCAAAACTTTAGTTTCTATTTATAAAGCCTATGAACAAGCCTGCCAAACTGCAGGAGTGATAGACTTTGCTGAGCTATTATTACGAACACATGAGTTGTTGAGAAATAACGAAGAAATTCTTTCTCATTACCGAGAGCGTTTCCAAGCTATTTTAGTGGATGAATTTCAAGACACAAACACAATTCAATATGCCTGGATTCGCTTGCTTGCTGGTGAGCATACGGCTGTTTTGGCTGTAGGGGATGATGATCAATCCATTTATGGTTGGCGTGGAGCCAAAGTAGAAAACATTCAGCAATTTGTCCGTGACTTTAAAGATACCCAGATCATAAGGCTGGAGCAGAATTATAGGTCAACTGCCACCATATTAAATGCGGCAAACGCTTTAATTATAAATAACAGCGCTCGTATGGGCAAGGAATTATGGACTTCTGGTAGTGAAGGTGAAAAAATTCTTGTATACAGTGCCTTCAATGAATTGGATGAAGCTCGTTTTGTTATAGAAAGAATCATGATGGAGCTGAATGAAGGTGTGAGTGCTGATGAAATTGCTATCCTATATCGCTCCAATGCTCAGTCTCGAGTTTTGGAAGAAGCTTTATTACGCGCAGGCATAGCGTACAGAATATATGGGGGAGTACGGTTTTTTGATAGGGCTGAAATTAAGGATACCTTGGCGTACTTACGTTTATTAGTTAATCCAAACGATGATACTGCTTTTGAAAGGGTAGTTAATTTTCCTACTCGTGGCATAGGTGAAAAAACACTAGACGAACTGCGTCATTATGCCAAGGCAGAAGAATGCTCTTTATGGGTTGCTTCCAAAGAAATATTTCAATCAGGAAGTTTGGCGCAAAGGGCTGGTTCTGCATTAGCCAAATTTATTGACTTGATTGAAAAACTCCAGATGTTGACGACCAACAAAGAATTGGATGAACAGATTTCTGATATTATTCAGCATAGCGGTTTGTATGCTCATTTTAGTAAGATTAAAGGCGATAAATCAGAATCACGTTTGGATAACCTGCAAGAGCTAATCAATGCTGCTAAGCAATTTCGCTATGAATCTGATGAGGAAGACGAACTGCCTTTAGTAAATTCATTTCTCGCACATGCTTCATTAGAATCAGGAGAGTTGCAGGCTGATGAGCATGAACGTTCCGTTCATTTAATGACTCTACATGCTGCTAAGGGACTTGAGTTCCCTATTGTATTTTTGGTAGGTATGGAAGAAGGAGTATTTCCTGGAAGACAATCTATTGAAGAGCCTGGACGTTTGGAAGAGGAACGCCGGTTATGTTATGTAGGGATGACGCGAGCCATGCGGAAATTAGTTTTGTCCTATGCCGAAGTCAGAAGACAATATGGACGCGAAGAGTATCATAGATCATCACGATTTTTGCGTGAAATTCCTCAACAGTTTCTTGATGAAGTACGCATTAAGGCGAGATTTCATAGGCCAGGTGCGACAAGCCATAAATTACCGGTGGCTGAAGAGACAGCTGGTATTGCAATAGGACGAAATGTACAACATGCCAAATTTGGTCAAGGCGTTGTTCTGGCTATGGAGGGGAGTGGAGCGCACACTCGCGTTCAGGTAAAATTTAGGGAGCATGGTGTGAAGTGGTTGGTTTTAGCTTATGCCAATTTAACAGAATGCCTATAGTAGTTGCGAGACTTTTACAAAGCAGCTGAAGTGCATTTTAATATTGAATTTTTTCTCCGCGAATGCTAGGGTGCGTTTGGCAACGGAAATTTGTTATACTTTTAAATTTGAAAAGCTCATTTCGGATAAAGTTATCTGTAGAGTATAATATGCGTTATTAATTAACTATTAATAAGGGGAATTGTGTGAAATTTACAAATTTATTGACGGCTGGAGCATTAGCTACTACATTAGTATCACCCATGAGTATGGCAGCAGATACAAACAGCTCCTCTTTATCAGATGCCCAAAAAAAAGAAATTGAAAAAGTAATTCATGATTATCTAATTAATAATCCAGAAGTTTTATTGGAAGCTTCTCAAGCTTTACAGCAAAAACAACAACAAAACATGCAACAGCAAGCTCAATCTGCAATTCAAGAAAACGCTGATGAACTTTTTCAAGGCCAGCTGACAACAGTTGGTAATCCAAAAGGAAATGTGACATTAGTTGAGTTTTTTGATTATCAATGCATTCATTGCAAAAAAATGGCTCCTACCATTGAAAATCTGGTTAAAAAAGATAGTGGGTTGCGAGTGATATACAAGGAATTCCCCATCTTTGGCAAGAGTTCTGATATGGCTTCCAGAGCTGCTCTTGCGGCAGGTATGCAAGGTAAGTATCAAGCCATGCATAATGCTTTGATTAAATTGGATAAGCGCCTGGATGATAAAATTGTCATGGATACTGCCAAATCTTTAGGTTTGGATATGGAAAAACTTAAAAAAGACATGGACAGTAAGGAAGTGACTGATATATTGGATGCTAATCGGGATTTGGCTGAAAAATTACACTTAATGGGTACTCCGGCATTTATAATTGGTTCAACACCTAATGGTCAATTTAAAAAAGGCAGCGAAACCTCATTTATTCCTGGTGCTACCAGTGAGCAATCGCTGCGTGAGTTGATTAAGAAAGCAGGTGGAAATTAAACATTCATTTTAACCAATAGCTAAGATTCGGAAATTTGATTAAAATGTGCTATTCCCGCCTTCGCGGTAATGGCACGTTTGAGATTATGTTTGATCAAAACATGATTTTTGCCCTAATAAGTGCTGAATTTCACTAGATTCCGCATCGCCTACACTAATATATTAAAGTTTTATATTTGTTATTTTTTGAGATTTTCATGAATAAACCTACTACTTTTCAGGAAATTATATTAACTCTGCAACAATATTGGGCGGATCTTGGTTGCGTTATCTTACAGCCTTTAGACCTGGAAGTTGGTGCTGGTACATTTCATCCAGCAACTTTTTTGCGGGCCATTGGTCCTGAACCATGGTCAGCTGCTTATGTTCAGCCATCGAGAAGGCCGACTGATGGTCGGTATGGGGAAAATCCAAACCGTGTTCAACATTATTATCAATTTCAAGTGGTATTAAAGCCATCACCAATTGATATACAAGATAAATATTTGAATTCATTACGCGCACTTGGGGTAGATCCTTTACTTGATGATATCCGTTTTGTTGAAGACAATTGGGAGTCTCCGACATTAGGTGCTTGGGGATTGGGTTGGGAAGTCTGGCAAAATGGCATGGAAGTGTCTCAATTTACTTATTTTCAACAAGTAGGTGGCCTTATATGTAAACCAATAACTGGTGAATTGACTTATGGTTTAGAACGTATCGCCATGTTTGTTTTAGGTGTGGATAATTTATTTGATTTACCTTGGTGCAAAACAACCAACGGTATTGTTACTTATGGTGATGTGTTCCATCAAAATGAAGTAGAGATGTCAGCTTATAACTTTGAACAAGCTAATGTTGAGGAATTATTTAGACAATTTGATTATTATGAAAGCGAAGCTCAAAAGCTGATTGCTTTGCAGTTACCGCTTCCAGCTTACGAAATGGTAATAAAAGCTTCTCACTCATTCAATTTGTTAGATGCTCGTAAGGCTATTTCAGTGACTGAAAGGCAAAGATATATTTTGCGCGTAAGACATTTATCAAGGGCAGTGGCTCAAGCTTATTATCAAGTGCGTGAAGCCTTGGGTTTTCCTATGCAAAAGGTGTGTAATGGTTAATGATTTTATTTTTGAATTAGGATGTGAAGAATTACCCTCTGGAGCAGTTTGGCCCTTAGCCGATGAGCTTTCTGCTCAATTATTGGCTGCGCTAGATAAAGCACAATTAAGTTATGGGGAAGTAAAGCAGTTTGCAACACCAAGACGTTTAGCTGTTGTTATTTATGATTTGCAGACAGAACAAGAAAGTCAACTGGTTACTCGACGTGGTCCTGCTGCAAAAACTGCATATGATAGTGAAGGAAACCCCACACCTGCATTATTAGGATTTGCAAAATCATGTGGAGTTCTTGTAGAAAAACTTACTAAAATCGAAACTGAAAAAGGGGAGTGGATCGTTTTCGAGACTCAAAACGAGGGCGCTAAAACAAAGGATCTGCTTCCTACCTTGATAAATCAGTCTTTGGCGAGTTTACCTATAGCAAAACCTATGCGATGGGGAGACGGCGAGGATGAATTTGCCAGGCCAGTGCATTGGGTAGTGATGCTTTATGGGAATAAAGTACTTGAACATACCGTTCTAGGTGTTACAAGTGGTCATCACAGCAGAGGGCACCGCTTTCATCACCCACAAGAGATTAAGATAGAATCAGCGACTAGCTATGAAGCTCAAATGAGAGATGCTTTTGTTATTGCTGATTTTCATGCTAGGCGACAAACGATTATAAACCAGGTTCAGCAATTAGCAGCATCTCTGGATGCTTTCGCAGTTATGCCTGAAGAATTGGTTGATGAGGTAACCTCTATAGTAGAGTGGCCTCAGGCCTTAATGGCAGATTTTGAAGAGGAATTTTTAGAAGTTCCTCCTGAAGCATTAATTGCTTCCATGCAATCGCATCAAAAATGCTTTGCTCTAAAGGACGGTGATGGTAAGTTGTTGCCTCATTTTATTACTATCTCTAATATTGTGAGTTCTAATCCAGAACAAGTCATATTAGGGAATGAGAAAGTAATGAGGGCGAGGCTAAGTGATGCGGCATTTTTCTTTAAACAGGATA
The DNA here is from genome assembly GCF_000770585.1 of Legionella norrlandica. GTDB lineage: Bacteria > Pseudomonadota > Gammaproteobacteria > Legionellales > Legionellaceae > Legionella > Legionella norrlandica. The sequence continues at coordinate 16,390 of NZ_JNCF01000014.1, forward strand.
AAAAGCAACCTTTAAGTGCACATATTCCCTCTACTGAACAAGTTATTTTTCAAGCAAAACTGGGCAGTATGTATGACAAGGTACAGAGAATTATTGTAATGATGCAGCATTTAAGTCAAGCCCTGGATTTATCGCTTAATAAAGCAGAGAGAGCTGCTTTATTAAGTAAATGCGATTTGATGACCGGAATGGTTGGCGAATTCCCTGAACTGCAAGGAATTATGGGGTATTATTATGCTCTTAATGATGGAGAGGATGAGGCTATTGCCAAAGCTTTAAATGAACAATATATGCCTAGATTCTCGGGTGATGATTTACCTGAATCTTCTTTGGGTAAGGCACTTTCCCTAACGGATCGCATGGATACTTTAGTAGGCATCTTTGCTATTGGGCAAAAGCCTCTGGAGTCAAGGATCCATTTAAGTTACGGCGCCATGCTTTGGCTGTTGTTCGTTTATTAATTTCAATACCGGCACCACTTAATTTATCAACCTTAATTAAAGAAGCAATGATCAATTATGGTGATATACTGCCTCAAGACAAGAATTTAATTGATGAATTAAAGCCATTTATTCTTGATAGGCTCCAATCTTATTACCAAAATCAAGGAGTAAGTACAGATTTAATATATGCTGTTCGTGCTCGCCAGGATGATTGGTTATATGATTTGGATAAACGTATCGCTGCCTTAAATGCATTTATAGCCATGCCAGAAGCCGCATCATTGTCAGCAGCGTGTAAAAGGGTTGGTAATATATTAACACAAGCAGGCAATTCCAATAAGACAATTGAAATTAACGAGAAGCTTATAGAAGAAGGTGCTGAAAGGGCTTTATTTGAACACATTAATAAAATTACTAAAACAGTTGAGACTTTATATATTGCTGCAGATTATGGAGCTTTACTAAAACTTTTAGCTGGTCTTAAAGAGCCGGTAGATGCCTTTTTTGATCATGTGATGGTTATGGTCGAAGATGAATTATTGAAACGAAACAGGCTTGCGCTTTTGCAACGCTTGCAAGAATTATTGCAAGGTGTTGCCGATATTTCATTGTTGTAGTTTTATGACACGAATTTACACCGATCGATATTGCAAGAAGAGCATAATAAAAGCTATTGGTTATGAAAAAGACGAGCTAAAAGAGTACGCTCAATTATTAGCTGATAAGTTAAATTTGCAGCTAGAACGAGATGCTAAGACTTGTCTTTTTGTTTCTGTTGAGAAGCTTGCTTTAAAAATTCCGAGTTTTTCCCTGTTGTCTACAGACTTTAGTGCACATACATGGAGTAAAAGAAGAGGAGAGGGCAAGAAACAGGGGTTGCTTCGAGCCTGCAAGCCAGCTAAAGGCATTAAAATTCTGGATGCAACGGCTGGCTGGGGAAGAGATGCCGCCCTATTAGCTTCTTTTGGTGCTGAGGTGATTATGCTGGAACGTCATCCAGTTATGGCCGCTTTATTAGCTGATGCCTTGTCTCGTAGAAACGAATTAGATAAGCAAAAAATGCACTTATCCCTCATTGAAATGGATGCATTCTCATATCTATATAACTTAAGTAACCAAGAGTATCCCGATGTTATTTACATTGATCCAATGCATCCAGAGCGGAGTAAATCTGCCTTGGTTAAGAAAGAAATGCAGGCTTTGCAGCAAATGATAGGGACTGATAACGATGCTTTGGAGTTGATTAAGATGGCGTTGTCTCGTGTTAACTTACGAGTAGTTGTAAAATGGCCACAAAAAATCAAGCCATTATTAGCTCCTCATGCCTCTGTTGAAGGAAAAACTGTAAGGTTTGATATTTATAGACCTCATGCTTTTTAAGCTAAGATAGCGGAGAGTCGTTTAGCCAAATTCTTCCAGTTCTTCTCGCAAGCGCTTTTCTTCAAACAAATCTTCTATTTTTCTACGTCTTTCCAGCTTTGTAGAAAGGCTAACTTCAGTAATATCTGCCTCAGTATCACTGAAATCTTCCAAATCATTATCAAATTCATCAAAACGACGAGTACCCATAGCCATCTCCTTAGCTAACTCGTTAGCTCCATTTCAAACAGAGCTCTTGCATAACCTTGATCTTTTGTATTATTGTTTCGTTGCAAGCATTTCTCCGGTGCTCATTGAGTTCATGCAAACTCTGCTCCTCGGAATGTTTGCGCCTTGCACTAATTTAAAATCTACTGGTGATGCAAGAGCTCTAATATAAGGCGATTGAATAGTAATGTCTTATAAAATATCAGAAATCATCCATTAGAGATAGTGGAATTTTTTGAGCAAGACATTGATAGAAGCTGTATTAGACTTCTTTCGAAACTCGCTGCCATGAGAGAAGTGCGAGGAGAAACGGAGCGCAGAACAGCAGTGTACACGTAAGTACATGAGGATTCGAGCACCGTATTGACAAAGCAATTCTCCATGGCAGTAGAGTTTCGAAAGAAGTCTATTGAATTTGAGATTCAAAGAAGTCCTTATGCAAGAGCTCTAATACATCAAGATCAGCTAGGTTAACTTTGCCCCATGTTGTTCTTGAGGTTCAGTATGCTCAGCTCTTTCTTTAGCTTTTTGTTGTTCTTTTATGGCCGTCACTGCTTCTTTAACCGCGGTGGTATTTACTGGCCCAGTAGGTGTTTTGGCAGCAGATATTTCTGCATAATCTTTTTCAATTTTTGGAACTTTTTTCATGAGGTCTTGATAAGTTTTTTTGTCTTCTTTAAATAGTTCTTCTGGTTTCATTACCTTGCCATTAACTTTGATAGTAATTTTGTCCGGTGCGAAACCTGCCTCAATACAAGCAGCATACGCCTGCCTCCCTCTTTCCATACCTATTTTTTCACTTTTTGGAAAATCACAGTCCATTTCAATACTATTATGACCTGGAGGTGTCGAGTATATTGCCTTTGCCATCAACATCAGGTCAGCTTTAATATTTTGCCTTGGATCCTGATAATAAAGCGGATTTATCGCTGGCATTTTAATAACGAAGCTACCATCTGGCTGTTGATGTAATGCCATTCCACTCGGCCCTTTGAGTACAGGTAGATCTTTAAGTTTAACGCCGCTGAAATCAATATCTTTTATAGATGCAAAAGCCTTTGTTGTTTCGGGGGGAAGTCCCATTTTTTTACGATGCTCTGCCATTTTGTTTTCAATTAATCGCTCCATCTCCTTATTATTTTCATAAAGACTTACAATAAATAGGTATTCTCTTGTTTGATTTGCAACAGCTTGATGTAATTTATTCAAAGACTCACTGGTGGTTTTATCAAACTCTTCCTGTTGTTTTTTATGCGATGCCTTTAGATCGTTTAATAAATTCGTTTTGACTTTCTCAACATCGTTATCGCTGGTTAAATTCAAAGTTTTCTTTAGATTGGGTACGAAATTTGGATTTTTTGTGAGGTCAAACTGCTCTTCCAGCATTTTAATTTCATGTTGTTGTTGGGCCAGGATGGCTTTTCTTCCATCGTCCACTAGCTCTTTCATAGTCCCAATAAGATCCTGTGCCCTGAATTTGCTTGGAATTAGTTTAGTAAGTTCTTTAAATGTTGACGCCGATTCGGAAAAATTTTTTTGTGCTTCAGTAAATTCCGGTGTGGTTTCTAAGCTCTTGTTTAACCCATCCCTCACTTCTTTTGCTTCTGGGGTGTCTCCGGCTAGTTTATCGTGTATTGTGGTACTACTTGGGCCTTTGGTTTGTGAAAAACCATTGAAATCCCCAATCCTTGAGCTTACAAGCTTGTCAAAAGCATCAGAGCTGAACGTTGCATTGTCACCTAGTCCAATGGAATCTCTATATTCTCTTTCTAGTCTTTTAATTTCATTGGCAGAGTATTTTTGTGTACGGCTTTCTGATTTCAAGTGTTTACCAAATAAAGGTAAGGAATTATAAAAAGGCATATCAAATTACCTCAGCGAGATTATCTAAGTAAAGTATAACAGTTTTTTATTAATTTTTTATTAAGTAAAATTAACTTAAAAATTACCATGCTGCTATAGCATCATCACCAAATAATTCCTTAGCTTTTTCTTTTACCTCTTCAGAGTTCAACGCCTTCACAAATAATTCCAGTTGTGGTCTTTTTTCTGTGTCGCGACGTATTACAATTATATTAGCATAAGGAGAATCCTTGTTTTCAGTAAATAAGGCGTCTTTTGATGGACTTAATCCAGCTGGCAAGGCGAAAGTAGTATTGATCACGGCAGCATCCACATCTGGAAGTATCCTGGGTAATTGGGCAGCATCCATTTCTTTGAATTTGAATTTTTTAGGATTACTTTCTATATCTTGTATACCGCTATTCGTTGTATTTTTTAAAGTAATTAGATGAGCTTTTTCCAATAATAAAAAGGCGCGCATTTCATTACTGGGATCATTAGGCACCGCAATAACCCCATTTTCAGGTAACTCACTGAGCGTTTTATATTTCTTAGAATAAATCCCCATTGGATAAACAAAAGTTCTACCTATTGCTTGCAAATTATAGCCATGCGACAAGATTGCTGCTTTTAAATAAGGTAAATGTTGATAAACATTAGCATCCAGACTACCGTCCTGCAGTGCTTCGTTTGGTAAATTATAATCATTAAATTCAACTATTTTTATGGTTATGCCATATTCTTTTTCAGCAACTTGCTTTGCTGTTTCTATAAGTTCTGTTTCTGGACCAGCTATTGTTCCTATGACCAAAGTATTGGGGGCTGGTTTACTGCTGCAGGCTACTAGGCTAATGATTAAAACTAAATAACTTAAAATTCGCATCGGATCTCCCATTTAGTGATGTATGCAGCGTTTAGCTAGGTAATCGCCAACCATCTGTATCAGTTGAACTAAAATTATTAACACGATAACAGTAGATATCATAACGCCTGCGTTAAAACGTTGATAGCCATAATTAATTGCTAATGTCCCTAGTCCTCCAGCACCTACTGTTCCAGCCATTGCAGAATAATTAATTAGGGTGATAGCTGTAACAGTAATAGCGTGAATTAGTCCAGACTGTGCTTCAGGTAATATAATATGTAAAATGATTTGTCTCGTGTTGGCACCCATGGAGTATCCTGTTTCTATGAGGCCATGAGGCAGTGCTTGCAAAACATTATCAATTAATCGGGCAAAAAAAGGTATAGCTCCAACTGTTAATGGAACAATTGCTGCATTAATTCCTATACTGGTACCTACAATTAGCCTGGTAAAAGGAATGATGGCAACAAGTAATATGATAAAGGGAATAGAACGGAAAATATTAATCAGAGCCGACAATACCTTGTTTAAATTGCGGTTGGGTTTTATCCGAGCGGAGGAATACAATAATATGCCTAACGGTAGACCAAGCAGCACAGCAAAAAGTGTGCTAAAGAACACCATATACAGTGTTTCACCTGTAGCAGTAAGTAAATCATAAACCATCTGGTAGGACATAGCCTAAAACCTCCACAGTAATGTCAGCCTCTTCGCAACGTTTAATGAACGCTTCAAGCAATAATGGATTTGCTGTAAGCTCAACGATTAAAACACCGCAAGTCACTTCATCAAAACGATCGATATTAGCCAGCAGAATATTGATATCCATATTTAAATCTCTGCTAGTTTGACTAATGAAGGGTACTGTTGCTTCCTCCCCCTGGAAGAATAGCCTCACCAGAGGTTTTTCAGTAGCGTAGTCTGCCAGCCTGCGAGTGAGAGACACTGGTAGTTCAGGACTAATTTGGGCATACAGCATGCTGCGAGCAAGACTATCGGGCTTATTGAAAATATTAGACAAGGCTGTGGTTTCGACAATCTTTCCATCCACCATAACAGAAAGCCTTTTACAGATGCGTTTTACGACATCCATTTCATGAGTAATTAAAACAATAGTAATGCCATATAATTCATTGATTTTTTTTAGCAAGGCTAATATGGAATCGGTTGTTTTGGGATCTAGTGCCGAAGTGGCTTCATCACAAAGTAATATTTTGGGCGAGCAGCTTAGGGCTCGCGCGATGGCTACTCTTTGTTTTTGACCGCCGCTCAGTTGTGAGGGATAGGCGTCTCGTTTCTCTGTTAATTCAACAATTGGAAGTAACTCATCAATTTTTTGTTTGATTGATCCTTCATCTATGCCCTGGATTCTCATTGGAAGGGCTATATTATCGAATACTGTTTTTGAATTTAATAAATTAAAATGCTGGAAAATCATGGCAATTTTATGGCGTGCTAATGCCAACTCTTTTCTGGAAAGACTCATTAAATCCTGGCCATCAATGATGACTTCTCCCTCATCAGGCCTTTCCAGTAGATTTAGGCAACGTAACAATGTTGATTTTCCCGCACCACTTTTGCCTATGATTCCAAATATTTCTCCCTCCGGGATAAATAAATTAATATCGTTTAAGGCTAGTTTTCCTGAGAAAGACTTCTTTAATCCACTTAATTCAATCATTATTATAACCTGAGGTATCTTAGGTATGGCTTGCAGAAAGGCAAAAAGGGATAGGAACTACCGCTTTAGCCGTATTTTCAAAAGAACATTAAAATATAAAATCCTCCAATTATTGAAGTTTCTCTATATCCCAGAGGAAGATCTTTTGAGCGTCCGCAAGCTGTGTTTCAAATCGACGCTAAGTCAAATTATACACAACCTGGTTTTACAAACAAAGAAAAATCTTTATTTAATTTGTGGAGGATTGACAAGAGAAATTCTTATTGGCACGCTTACGCCGATTTAAATACAAGGAGCAGTTCAAATGAAAAAAATATTTTTGGCGTGTTTTACTCTGTGTTCATTTACAGTGCAGGCTGCCGAGTTGGGAACTTTTCAAGAGGTTGCCGATGCTGTGTCAGCAGGCAAAAAAATAACCTTTGTAATCAATTTAAAAAAATGTACTTCTGAAATGCCATTGCATTCTGCAATAATTTCATTTACCCCAAATGCTGTTGCGCTAGCCAATAACAATCGAGTTACTGCCTCTGATCGGCATTTTACTCTTGATGATCCAGTGGCACGTGGTACGCCTATGTTTGATTACAGTAAATTTAATCTGGATTCAGAAGGTGAAGCATCAATCAAAACTACTGTGTTAAATGCGAGCACTTATGAGCGCATAAGTAGTTTTCAAATGAATTGTAAACTAGGAGAAGGATTTAAAGTGTTTGAATGAATCAAGTCCTGAAAGTCTTGGAAACTGCTTTGCAGCAAATTGTCCATATTAGCGCGCAGCTTAATACGGAATTAGAGCATCTATCTCCCCGGACTACAGCTATGTCTAGTCCGGGTTGCAAATAGCCATGCCATATTTTAATTCTTTAACTCTTCTCTGTCTTTAAAATGCTCCAATGCTTGGGGGTTGGCTAATGATTGCAAGTTGCTTACTTGTTGACCATGAACGATTTGTCTGACAGCCAGCTCAACAATTTTCCCACTAAGGGTTCTAGGGATATCTGGAACTTGCAGTATTTTTGCAGGAACGTGTCTTGGTGAGGCATTTTTTTTAATGGTTGTTTTAATGGTATTGATTAAGTCTTCATCCAGTGTTTTTCCTTCACGTAATTTTACAAATAATACAACTCGTACATCATCTTGCCAATCTTGTCCGATGACTATACTGTCAACAACAGCATCCACTTTTTCAACTTGTCTGTAAATTTCAGCAGTTCCTATACGTACCCCTCCTGGATTTAAAACCGCATCGGAGCGCCCATAGATAATCAAGCCATTATGTTCTGTTATTTCAGCAAAATCACCATGAGCCCATACACCACCAGGGAATCGCTCAAAATAAGCATGGTTATAAGCTTGGTTGCCTTTGTCATTCCAAAAACCTACAGGCATTGAAGGAAATGGTTTTGTACAGACTAATTCGCCGCGTTTTTGTTTTACAGAGTGTCCGTCTTCATCAAATACGGCAACTTCCATACCTAGTCCGATGCATTGTAATTCGCCACGATAAACGGGTAGGATAGGATTCCCTAAAGCAAAACAGGATATGATGTCAGTCCCTCCTGAAATGGAACTCAGCTGCAGGTCTTTTTTAATATGCTTGTAAACGAAATCATAGTTTTTAGGAAGGAGAGGGGAGCCCGTAGACAGGATGCAACGTAATGCAGACAACTGGAATTCACTCCTGGGTTTGACATCAGATTTTTCTATTGCCGAAATAAATTTGGCACTGGTCCCAAATACAGTGACTTTTTCTTCATCTATTAACCGGAACATTCTGTTATTAGTTGGGAAAGTAGGGCAGCCTTCATACAAAGTGATGGTTGCTCCTAATGCCAAAGCAGAAACAGTCCAGTTCCACATCATCCATCCACAGGTTGTATAGAAACATAAATTGTCTGTTGATTTTATATCAGAATGTAATCCCAATTCTTTCAGGTGCTGAATTAAAGTGCCTCCCGCGCCGTGAACAATACATTTCGGTTTACCCGTTGTTCCTGAGGAAAATAAAATATAAACCGGATGATTAAAAGGAAGTGATATAAAGTCACATTCAGTTGCTGGTTTTATAAAATCGTTCCAATAAGATGCGTTGGGCATTGGTTCCAGATCGATTTTTTCATTAATGTTTGGGCAAATAACTATCTGCTGTAGGGAAGGAATTCCTGCAGATAGCAGGTTAATTTTTTCTATACTACTGTATTTTTTCCCCTGGTATTGGTGACCGTCGCAAATAAAAAGTACTTTTGGTTCAATCTGACCTATACGATCCAGAGCAGCTTGGGTACCAAAATCAGGAGAACATGAAGACCAAATAGCCCCTAAAGAAGTGGTGGCAAGCATTGCAATGATTGTATAGGGAGTGTTGGGCATAACTGCAGCAATGCGATCACCTGTTGAGACGCCAATTGCCTTAAGCCCTGCAGCACATTGTGCTACTTTCTCGTATAATTGAGCGTAGGTGATAACCTTTTTATGATCGTCTTCATCTAAACTTATCAAAGCAGGGTGATTATCTCTGCGGCTTAATAATTTTTGGGCAAAGTTGAGGTGAGCACCAGAAAACCACCGTGCTTCAATCATCTCAGAATAATAATTAAGAATTTGGTGTGGTGGTGTATCAAAATTTAGTTTAAAGAAATGACAAAGAGTTTCCCAGAATGACTCAGGATGTTTTACTGACCAAGTATATAAATCCTGATAATTTTCAAAAATTTGACAATGTTTTTTTGCAGCAAAATCCATAAATTGCCACATTCTTGTTTGCTCGGGTTTTTGAGGATTCCATACTATATCGTTCATGAAGATATCTCACATTGTTTTGTTTTGAGTAGGTTGGTTTTGGACAACATGAAGCCCAACAGACCTAAAGTTGAGTGTTGGCTTTGCTAATTGCCAACCTACGCTGATAATTATTTCTCAATCTAATTGCATGGGTTAGCCAGCATAGCGTTAGCGACTTTGGATTGATTCCTTCGCCCTAATACCTTACAAATCATGTCGCCAGCAGTAACAATTTTAAATATATCTATACCTGTATCGATACCAAGTCCATGCATTAGATAAAGCACATCTTCTGTTGCAACATTGCCACTAGCGCCTCGGGCATAAGGACAACCTCCAAGCCCGGCAACAGAACTGTCAAATCGGTTTACACCATACTCCAAAGAAGCGTATATATTAGCAATTGCTTGTCCATAAGTATCATGGAAATGCATAGCTAGTTGAGTAAGAGGCAGTATTGGTAGTATGAGATCCAAAAGCATCTGAGTTTGTTTCGGAGATCCTACTCCAATAGTATCTCCTAGCGAAATTTCATGCACACCCAGATCAAGAAGCATTTTTGTGACCTCTGCCACTTTTGCAGGTTGTATATGTCCTTCGTAGGGACAACCCAAAACACATGAAATATAGCCCCTCACCTTAATTTGATTGGCTTTTGCCAATTCCAAAACAGGTTTAAACCGCTCTATGCTTTCTTTAATAGAACAATTAATGTTCCGTTGATTAAACAGTTCACTAGCAGCTGTGAATACTGCTATATTCTGTACTCCTGCTTCTAGGGCTTTCTGCATTCCTCGCTCATTAGGGACGAGAGCAGAGTAGTTTATAGATGGGACTTTATTAATTGATTGAAACACGGTTTCATTATCAGCTAACTGGGGGATGGCTTTTGCTGAAACAAAGCTGGTGACTTCTATGTGTTGCAAGCCTGTTTGACTCAGTAAATTGATTAATTCAATTTTTTTGTCGCTAGAAAGAAAAGAGGGCTCGTTTTGTAAGCCATCTCTAGGTCCTACTTCAATGATTGTCACATGTTGTGGATAATCCATATATAACATTCTCTCAGGTATCTAATTCGCTCAGCGCTAATAATTCTGCTCCCTCACTCACTTGGGACCCCACAGAATAAAAAATATCCGATAATATGCCGTCAACTGGAGCATGGATAGTGTGCTCCATTTTCATAGCTTCCAAAACGATTAAGCTCTCCCCAGCTTTTACCTGTTCACCAATGTTTTTTAAGATGGCAACGACTGTAGCGGGCATTGGTGCAGTTAATTGTCCTTTATGGCTAGAGGCATGGGTGTCCAATTTACTCCAATGGAAGCGTTCAATTGAGGCCTGACCTTTGTCAGTATAAAAAATCAAGTGGTCATCTTTATCTTCTACTCGCGCCTTCAGTGATTGCTGATTCATTTCAATAACAAGTTGATCACAATCAAATTTCGCATGAATAATCATCTCTTTATTATTGATAGTAAGTAACTGTTTTTCATTTCTGAGCTCTCCTCCTCGGCTCCCATCAGTCAAGCCATGGGAGGGCGAGGTGGGGAACGCAGTTGCGATGTTTGCTCTAAATGTTTCTTTATCTAACGGTGTAATCTTGACTTCAATTGTTGTGGAATCTAGTTGATAACGCCATATCCAGTGGCTTTGAAGATGCATTTGCCAAGCGAATGCATCTTGCAATAAAGGATCAGAAGGACGGTTCACTGTGGACAAATAATCAAAACTTATAGCTAAAAATAAGGCCAACTCATTATTAGGTTGTGGCAGATGAATGTTCCCTTTCTCTAAAAAATTAGTGCTTAATTCTGCTTCTTTGAATTTGGTATGTTGGCAAATGGCTCGCAAAAAAGGGATATTAGTTTTTACTCCACCAATATCATAATGGGCGAGACTTCGATCCAATCTTTGCAATGCTTCCTCTCTGCTATGCCCCCAAACAATAAGTTTGGCTATCATTGGATCGTAATACATTGTTATTTCTGAAGATAAGGTAACGCCTGTATCAATGCGAATACCTTCACCTGAAGGTTCATTTAGAAATTCAAGCTGACCAATAGAAGGAATAAAACCATGGTAGGGGTCTTCAGCATAGATACGACACTCAATAGCATGACCCTTAGTTTGAATTTGATTTTGAGACAATGGCAAAATTTCATTAGCAGCAATTTTTAATTGCCAGGAAACAAGGTCAAGTCCGGTAATCATTTCTGTAACCGGGTGTTCTACTTGCAGTCTTGTGTTCATCTCCATAAAGTAGAAATTATCTTCACCATCTACTAGAAATTCTACTGTACCAGCTCCCCTGTAATTAATGGAACGTGCAACCTCACAAGCGGCTTCGGATAATCTTTGACGTAACGAGAGCTGTAAATTAGGGGCGGGAGCTTCCTCAATAATTTTTTGATGTCTGCGTTGGATGGAGCAATCCCGTTCAAATAAATGCACAACAGTTCCGTAGTTATCCGCCATCACTTGTACTTCAACATGGCGAGGATTGAGCACTAATTTTTCGATTATCATGGTATCATCCGCAAAAGATGCTATAGACTCTCTTTTCGCTCCTGCTAATGCCTCATGAAATTCTTTTTCTTCATATACAGCGCGCATCCCTTTTCCGCCACCACCATTAGCTGCTTTGATTAATACTGGGAATCCTATTTTTTTTGCTGCATTCAGTAATTCTTCTTCTGATTGTTCGGCACCGTGATAACCTGGAGTTAGAGGGACATTAGTTTTTTCAAGGAGTTGTTTAGCCAATTGTTTAGACGCCATTGCTTCCATAGCTTTGATTGAAGGGCCAATGAAAATGATACCGGCTTGCTCACAGGCTTTTGCAAAATCAGGATTTTCAGATAAAAACCCATAACCAGGGTGGATAGCTTGTGCCCCACTATCTTTAGCAGCCTGAATGATGTGATCTATATTCAAGTAACTGTCTTTAGCCGGTGCTTCACCAATATAATAGGCACTGTCGGCTAATCGCACATGAAGACTATTTCTATCTACTTCTGAATAAACTGCAATGGCTTGAATTCCCATAGAATGTGCTGTTCTAATGATTCGGCAAGCTATTTCGCCTCGATTGGCAATTAGTATTTTATTGAACATGTCCAGAACCTTTATTCCAGTTAGGTGTTTCTTTATTAAGAAATGCTTTTAGACCTTCTTGTCCTTCAGCGGAAACTCTTTTATGAGCAATCAGAGAAGCGGTATAATGAACCAATTCTTCATCGATTTCTTTATTAGCCACATATCGTGCCAACTGCTTTGAACGTTTAACAGCGTCAGGTGCATTATTACTAATTTGCATTGCATATTTGAGAGTAAACTCCAATAATGTGTCTTCCGGGACACAGTGTTGGACTAGGTTAAGAGAGTAAGCGCGTGCCGCATCAAAAATTTCAGCACTCATGAATAACATTTTTGCGGCACGTTCCCCTATTGCTTTGACAACATAAGGACTGATTACTGCAGGGATTAAACCTAGCTTAACCTCAGAAAAACAAAATCGTGCAGAAGTCCCGGCAATAGCTATATCACATGCAGCAACCAGTCCCGCTCCTCCACCAAAAGCAGAACCTTGGACCATAGCGATAGTAGGTTTTGAACTTTGATTTAAGCTATACATTAAATTGCCTAATATCATACTGTCTTTTAGATTTTCTTCTTCAGTAAAATTGGCCATGCTCTGCATCCAGGCCAAATCAGCGCCCGCTGAAAAGTGTTTCCCATTGGCTTTAAGCACTATGACCCGGATATCAGGATTATTTATTGCAGAGCTGAGCTGTACTTGCATTTCAGATAACAGTTGATTATCAAAGGCATTATATTTACTAACTCGATTCATCGTCAGTAAGCATACTCGCTCTTGAGTTTCGTATAATAAATCACTCATGCTGTTGTTCCTTTCACATGCGAAATACGCCAAATCGAGTATCTTCAATCGGCGCATTTAAAGCTGCGGATAAGCTAAGCCCCAGTATTGTACGCGTATCTTGGGGCGCAATTACTCCATCATCCCAAAGTCTGGCACTAGTGTAGTAGGGATGCCCCTGAGTTTCATACTGGTTTCGCATTTGGTTTTTAAATTGCTCTTCTTCTTCGACAGACCATTCTTTTCTTTGCTTGGCGTATTTTTCTCTAGTGATCTGAGCCAGAACATTGGCTGCTTGTTCTCCACCCATTACAGAAATGCGAGAATTAGGCCAAGTCCATAAAAAACGAGAATTATATGCTCTGCCACACATAGCATAATTTCCAGCCCCAAAACTGCCACCTATCATTACAGTAAATTTTGGTACATTAGCATTTGCAACTGCCGTTACCATTTTAGCACCATGCTTTGCAATACCAGATGCTTCATATTTAGAACCTACCATAAATCCAGTAATGTTTTGCAGAAATACGAGAGGTATTTTACGTTGACAACACAACTCAATGAAATGGCTCCCTTTTAATGCACTTTCACTAAATAGGATGCCGTTATTCGCAACAATTCCTATAGGATAGCCATATAAGTGAGCGAAACCACAAACCAGGGTTGTTCCAAATAGTGCTTTGAATTCATCAAATTCTGAACCATCTACGATACGAGCAATAACTTCCCTTATATCAAAAGGCTTTCTAGGATCTGTCGGTACTATTCCATTAAGTTCTTCGCTATTGTAAAGAGGAGGGACTGTATCAATTCTGTCTAGAGAATCTGGTTTTTTTCGATTTAGGTTACTGATAGCAATTCGTGCCAAATGCAGAGCATGCGCGTCATGTTCTGCATAATAATCAGATACGCCCGAGTGTCGACAATGGACTTCAGCACCGCCTAATTCTTCTGCACTGATTATTTCACCTGTTGCGGCTTTAACAAGCGGTGGTCCCCCCAAAAATATTGTTGCCTGATTTTTTACCATGATGGATTCATCAGCCATAGCTGGGACATAAGCTCCTCCTGCTGTACAAGAACCCATGACCACAGCAATTTGTGGGATATTTTGAGCTGACATTTGTGCTTGATTAAAAAATACCCGTCCAAAATGGTCCTTATCTGGGAAAACTTCGTCCTGAAGTGGTAAGAAAGCACCCCCTGAGTCCACCAGGTAGATACATGGTAAATGATTGGTCATCGCAATTTCTTGCGCGCGTAGATGTTTTTTTACTGTCAGAGGGTAATAAGTGCCACCTTTAACAGTGGCATCATTGACAACAATCATGCATTCAGTCCCTGCGACCCTTCCAATTCCAGTAATTATTCCTGCAGCTGGTACTATGTCTTCATATACTTGGTATGCTGCAAGCTGCGATAGTTCAAGAAATGGACTGCCTGGATCCAGTAATTGATGGAGACGCTCTCTGGGAAGTAATTTACCATGTTGTTGATGTCTTGCACGCGCTTTTTCATCGCCACCAAGAGCAATCTGATTTACTTTCTCTTGTAAATCAGAAACTATAGCTTGCATGTTTGCTTGATTATTTTTGAATTCTTGGCTGCCTGTATTGATTTGAGTAGTTAATTTGGCCATAGTTTTATCCTTACCGAATCAAGATATCGCTTAAGACGATGATGGTCCAGATGACCCAGACAATGGAGACAAAATGCGGCATGTCTTTGCCTTTGATTGCTCGATAGACTAGTGCTGGGATTCCTGTAATGATAATAGGTAACAGCATAAGGACTATGGTCTTCCTGATAATTAGCCCCCAGCCTGTCTGGCTAAAGATAGGCATTAACTTCCAATTAACATAGGTAAAAAACATATCAATGTAAACTATGACAAGATGAGCATATTTTGCAAAGACCACAATAAGAATACTTAGCACAAGATAAATGAGACTATGTCTTAGCATGTACATCCTTTATTATTTAGCAATCTGATTTAGATTTATAAAACAGGTGTAAAAATCCCGGATAAAATAAAAATTTTACCCGGGTTATACATTCAATACTAACTACTAAATTAGTTCAATTGCCATTGCTGTTGCTTCGCCGCCACCTATACATAACGAGGCTACTCCGCGTTTTTTACTTTGGTGTTTTAATGCGTGTATTAATGTTACCAGGATACGAGCCCCTGAAGCACCAATAGGATGACCTAAAGCACAAGCCCCACCGTGTATATTCACTTGCTCTGGGTTTAACTCGAGTTGAGTAATAGCCGCCATAGCAACGACTGCAAAGGCTTCATTAATTTCGTAGAGATCCACGTCATCTTGTCTCCATGAAGCTTTGTTCATTACCTTACGGATGGCTTCAACAGGCGCTGTTGTAAACCATTGTGGTGCTTGAGAGTGGCTGGCATGGGCAACAATTCTGGCAAAAGGTTGGATACCAAGTTTCTCTGCATTGGCAGCACTCATTAAAATTAAACTAGCTGCTCCATCAGAAATCGAGCTTGAGTTGGCCGCTGTGACAGTACCATCTGCTTGAAATGCAGGCTTTAATTGGGGGATTTTAGCAAGCTTTGCTTCATCCGGGCCTCGTCAACTTGAATGGTTACTTCCCCTTTACGGGTTGTTAGTGTAACAGGGGATATCTCTTCTTCGAACGCACCGCTTTTTATAGCCTTTAGTGCTCTCGCCATTGAGCGTTGAGCGTATTCGTCTTGTTGAGCTCTGCTGAAGTTAAAATGTTTGGCTGTGGCTTCGGCAAAACAACCCATTAATTGACCTTTGTCATAGGCATCTTCTAAACCATCAAGAAACATATGGTCTTTTATTTCACCATGCCCCAGTCGATATCCGGCACGAGCTTTCATCAGTAGATAGGGAGCATTACTCATACTTTCCATTCCACTAGCCAAGACCACATTTGCAGTCCCTGCTTTGATTAAATCATGGCCAAGCATAACCGCTTTCATACCTGAACCGCACATTTTATTAATAGTTGTTGCACCTGCAGAGTTAGGTATTCCCGCTTTGATTGCTGCTTGTCTTGCAGGTGCTTGGCCAATACCTGCTTGCAGTACACAACCACTGATCACTTCATCGATTTCTGCTGGAGCAATGCCTGCTTGAGATAAAGCTGCCCTATGTGCTATTGCGCCTAACTCTGGAGAAGAAAGCGCTGATAAATTGCCCAGCATAGCTCCCATAGGCGTTCTTTTTGCTGCGACTATCACCACATCATTATGTTCCATTCCTTTCTTCCTTATGCTGTTTCTTTAAAAAGTTCACGGCCAATCAGCATTCTTCTAATTTCAGAAGTGCCTGCCCCAATTTCATATAACTTCGCATCCCGTAACAAACGTCCCGTAGGATATTCGTTAATGTATCCATTCCCTCCGAGAATTTGTATTGATTGCAAAGCCATTTGTGTTGCTCTTTCCGCAGTATATAATATAGCCCCTGCGGCATCTTTACGGCTAACCTTATTATTGTCACACGCTTTCGCAACGGCATATAAATAGGCTCTGCAAGCATTCAAATCAGTATACATATCAGCAAGTTTACCCTGAATAAATTGAAACTCGCCTATTGCTTGATTAAATTGTTTGCGCTCATGTACATAAGGCAATACAACATCCATGCATGCTTGCATGATACCAACAGGTCCAGCAGCCAGGATAGTACGTTCATAATCCAGACCGCTCATTAGAACCTTGACGCCTTGATTAACTATACCTAGAACGTTTTCCGAAGGAACTTCACATTGTTCAAACACTAATTCGCAAGTATTTGAGCCGCGCATCCCCAATTTGTCTAGTTTCTGAGCTGTTTTAAAGCCTGGCATTCCTTTTTCAATAATAAACGCGGTAATGCCTTTACTGCCAGCTTGCTTGTCCGTTTTTGCATAGACGACCAGAACATCAGCGTCAGGACCGTTGGTAATCCACATTTTGGTGCCATCGAGAATATATTTGTTGCCTGAAGAGCGAGCCTGTAATTGCATGCTGACTACATCTGACCCTGAGTTGGACTCACTCATGGCCAAAGCACCAACATATTCTCCATTTATAAGTTTAGGCAAATATTTTTGTTTTTGCTCACTAGTTCCATTTAAATAGATTTGATTAACACACAAATTAGAGTGAGCACCATAACTTAAGCCAACGGACGCAGAAGCTCTGGAAATTTCTTCCATTGCTATGGTATGTGCTAAATAGCCCATATTGGCGCCACCATATTCTTCACTTACAGTGATGCCAAGTAATCCCATTTCTCCTAGTTTTCTCCAGAGATGATTTGGGAAAGTATTTTTCTCATCGATTTGAGCTGCTAAAGGGGCTATTTCTGTTTGGGCAAAGTGATAGACGCTGTGTCTTAACATGTCATATGTTTCACCCAGTTGATGGTCTAGGCCAGTGTACATGAATGACTTCCTGTTATGTTTAAATACGCTAGACTATACCCAAATGAATCGTAATTGTCACCTTCCAGTTTGTTCCTGGGTAATCTATTTTTAAACGGACATCCCCACCTGTCCATTTGAGAAGAGAGTTGAAAAAATTTAAGTCATAAATATTTAGCCTAGGCCGCCCGCAAACCTTAATTTAATTTAAAGTTTGTGCTTCTAAAAGTTTCTCCTGGTTTCTTTCCTCATCATTTAGCTTATTAAATCCCACCCTATTAAAGCCTGATAATTGCTGTATCTCATATCCTATGATACATTGTGTAAAAATTAAATCCATTTAAGATCTGTTGATAATACGCCCTAGAAAAGTAATATAAAAAATGTCAAAACCCAATATACTGATAGTCTGGTCAAACTATTATAGAGAATTGGCTGAAAAACAGCTTGAATCTTGCATAAACAAATTAAAACAATATGAATACAATTATCAGGTTGAAACTGTTGAAGCGGGTACCTATGAGATCCCTGCTGTTATGCAATATTACCATCAATACCATCCCTTTAATGGCTATATACCTTTAAGTTTGTTACTTAAAGGAAGACAGATCATTATGAATTGATATGGGAGCATGTTAAGGAATGCTTTATTCAATTTGCTTTAAATGGTTTAACTATGGGTAATGGTATTATTTCTGCTCCTAATATGGATATTTTGCGCGAACGCGTTGGCAATGGAGAGAGAGTGCAAGAAGCAATTAATGCTGTTGATTATTTAATTCGTTTTAAAAATAAAAAAATAAAGTGACCCCTATCTGTAAAATGTAGTTAAAATGATTCTTTACGTAGGTAAAAAAATCACCTAATCTTTAGCCAATGTGTAATCCAAATGGATTTAGAGAGAGGAGTTTTTTGATGAGAAAACTGGTGCTATGGGGGCATGGAATTGATGAATATCGAGAGATGTTTGATTTACCCCAGGACGAAAAGGATTCAAACCTATTGGAATATGGTTGTGGACCTAGTGCTGTTAATTACCAGCAAACACAGTTGAGCAAAAGGGTAGTTAGCTGCGATCCTTTATTTGTATTAGATAAAGACACTCTATTGGCTAAAGCTAAAATGATTTTTGCTAATATGGCAGAAGAGGTAAAGGAACATCAAGATCAGTTTGATTTTAGCCGTAGTGGTAGCTTTGATAAATTGCTTCAAGCAAGACAAGAAGGAATGAAGCAATTTTTTTCAGATTATGAACAAGGTAAGAGAGACGGTCGATATCTTGGTGTGACAGATTATCATTTACCATTTGCAGATTTTGCCTTTGATTATGCTTTGAGCTCTCATTATTTTTTTGCAGATCTGGAAGATCAAACCGTTGATTTTCATTTATTTGTAATCCGTGAATTAGCTAGGGTAGCGAAAGAGGTTAGGATATTTCCTTTGATTGATAGGGAAGGGAAGACCTCAGAATTTCTAGGACCAGTTTTATTAGGTTTGCAACAAGATAATTATGGAGTGGAAGTTAGGGAAGTTGCTTTTCATCTACATAAATCAGGTAATGCCATGCTGAGAGTTTGGGCACAGCAATGTGTTGTGTAACTTCCACTTTCACTGAAGTAATCATGTTAATAGGGATGAAAAATGGATGTATCCAATAAGAAAATCGGGAATTCTTCTCACTCCTTGCGCTCTCATATCATTACAGCATTGTTAAGTATGGGAGCTGCTGGGACTATCGTATGGCTAGCTTCAGGTATGACTTTAGTCACTGTACTGGCTAACTCATTTAATCTTGGGTTTTATATAGGATTTATGTTATTGATGAGTGCTGCCTCTGCGGTACTCACCTCCCCGATTATCTTACCTGGTTTATTACTTGCTGCGTCAGGATTGCTTTTAGGAGCCGCTGTTGTTACCCTCGCTTTTAAGTTGAAAAATGCTTTCAATACTGCCCCAAGTCAATTAAATAATGGCTTAAATGAGGAATTCAATCTGGAAGATAAACCAGATTTACAAAAAAATCATGAAGATTTGAATGATCATTCAAATAATTTAAGAAACTCAAATGCTTCCTCTAAGGGAAAGAAAGTTGACCTTATAAGGTTCTGGGGCAGCTTAAGCTTAACTTCGCTTGTCAGCTCAGGGGCTACTGCTTTATTAGGATGGTTTGCCACTGACCTGGTCATTTCGCTTTCCATAATTCCTGCATTTCTACTAGGAATGACCCTTGCCATTGTTTTGGTTCCTTTATCAATTGCATTATCAGGAGTTTTTGCATTACCGGCTTTTACTGCTCTTATGTTTGCTTTGGGCGGCTTTGTCACTGGTGCTGCTGTCACAACATTTGCAACTTATTTTTTATCTGATGAACCTATAGTTGCTCATGGTGATGTGTCGGTATTGAATGTTTCTATGGATAATCCTGAAAAGGAAGATTCGCATCAAAAAATGCTAATTAGTTTAAAAAATGATAAATCAAATAACAAAGACTTTAAAAATCCTGGTTTAAGTGGGCAAAGGTCAGTGGTTCCTAAAGTAACTCAGGAACGCAATGAGATTAAGACTGAGGATACGGATCCAACAGAGCAATACAGTTTTTGCGGTTTGAGGTTTTAAGAATGATTTTATGTATCCGTTGTGCTTGCTTTTTAGAGTAGATGCAGGAAGCTGTATAGGTTTTTATTATATTACATTGTATTTTGAGCAAATTTCAGGACGAAGTTTTTTTGAAAATGCTATCATATTTGTTTTCTAGTGATTCCTCAGGAGTGATTTTATGTATTCCCTACTGCGCCCCTTGTTATTCAGGATGGATGCAGAAAAAGCCCATTCATTCACTTTGTCTGCTTTACATGCCATCCCGGGCTTTTGTTTTCGGCAACCGATTGGTAAGCCAATTCATGCGATGGGGCTTATTTTTCCTCATCAGGTTGGATTAGCAGCTGGTTTGGATAAAAACGGTCAACATCTCGATGCCTTGGCTAAACTGGGATTTTCATTTATTGAATTAGGGACGGTGACCCCCAAACCCCAAGAAGGTAATCCCAAGCCAAGGCTATTTCGCCTCCCAGAGGCAAACGCAATCATTAACAGAATGGGTTTTAACAATTGGGGAGTTGATGCCTTAGTAGATAATGTAAAAAATGCAAGGTATAAAGGAATATTAGGTATCAATATTGGAAAAAATAAAGCTACAACTTTGGATAACGCTGCTCAGGATTATCTCTATTGTTTGCGAAAAGTGTACTGCTATGCGTCGTATGTCACTATCAATATTTCTTCACCAAACACCCCGGATTTACGGCAGTTACAACAGCAGGATTATTTTGCAGGGTTGCTCAGCCAGTTACAAACAGAACAAGCCAGGTTAGCAGACCAATTTGGGCGCCATGTCCCTTTGATTGTCAAAATATCTCCAGATGAGACTGATGAAACCTTAAAACAAATGACAGAGCTTATCTTGCAATATGGTATTGAAGGGATCATTGCAACGAACACTACTTGTTCTCGTGAGTTAGTAAAAAACTTGCCTCATGCGGAAGAACAAGGGGGATTAAGTGGTAGGCCACTGACAGAATTATCCACCCGCTGTTTGTGCTTATTAAAAAAATATGTTGGAAATCAAATAACTTTGATAGGAGTAGGGGGGATTGATAGCCTGGCGAGTGCTGAGGATAAAATCAGTGCAGGTGCTTCTTTGCTCCAAATATACAGTGGCTTAGTTTATCAGGGACCTGGACTAATATATGATATTGTTTCTGGGTTAAATGTTAATAATGGAAAAAATTGATGTACGTTACCAAAGAGTTAACAGCCCGCATGGAGGCTTGTATCAAGCAAAGTCATATTGAAGTTGCTAAACAATATCCTCAAGGAAATATTCTGGAGGTGAATGGAGGGGCCGCTTGTTTTTCTGGTTTTGACTCTTTTTTATCCCAAGTAGTGGCTGGGGGTTTAAGACGGAACCAAAGCAATATAAATCTGAAATCGAAGCTATAGAAAATTTCTATAGGTCGTTGAGCCATCATCGTGTTGATATTGAGTTATGTCCTTTCGTAGGAAATCAGTTAATTAATTTTTTAAGTCAACGCGGTTACCGTGTGACAGAATCAAGTAATGTTTCCGTTCTTGATTTAAAGAATTATCAGTCTGCTGTTAATTTTAGTGATAATACTTTTGCTATAAGAGAGGTAAGGCAATCGGAGTTAGAGGAGTGGGCGAAGCGAGTTGCTATAGGATTTGGCTTTCCTGATGCCCAAGAGCAATTTTATAAATATGCTCACGCAAAAGGAGTTCTGGCTTTGGCTGCTTATGATCAGGATAATCTGGTTGCAGGGGCAACAATAGCTATTCATGGGGATGTTTGCGATTTAGGTGTTACCAGTACATTACCTCTTTATCGAGGGAAAGGCTTGCAAAAAAAACTACTGTTTGCCCGGTTAAATCTAGCGAAACAATTTGGTCTGGAATGGGCAACCGTTACTACAGAACCCGGTACAGTTTCCGATCTTAATGTCCAAAAATCGGGATTTCGTTGTGCTTATACGCGTATAAAATTTACCCTAGAAAACTATTTCTGATCGGTTTTATAATGCTCTGTTTGATCAAAATATGGTTTTTCCTGGACTAAACGAGAGAATATTGGCACTTAAGCAGAATAAGAGTTACAATTCTTCTCATTTGCGTGCGCCTTAACTGTTTAATGAAAAATAATCTTCCAATTAAATCTCATCTGTTATACCAACGTTTGCTGAACTACGTTAAACCCTTTTGGCCTGTTTTACTTTTAGGAATACTTGCCAATATTCTTTATTCGGGTATCGATGCTGGATTTACTTATATGACCAAGCTTTTTTTGGATAAAAGCTTTATTAATATTGATCTTGATTTTGTTAAGCAAATCCCGCTTATTGTTTTAGTTGGTATTACTTTACGAGGGGTTGTTAGTTCCTTGGGGAGCTACTGTATGACATGGGTGGCTCGCTCAGTGGTGAAGGTCTTAAGACAAATCGTATTTACTCATATTATTCATTTGCCAGCTGATTACTATGATGAAGCTACTTCAGGTCAGTTGCTGTCAAAAATTTTATATGATGTTGAGCAAGTAGCTCAGGTGAGTGCAGATGCCTTAACGGATTTTATTCAAAATATATGCCTGGTTATTGGACTGCTTACGGTGATGATGGTGATTTGTTGGCAATTATCTTTAATGTTTCTACTAACGATTCCATTTGTAGGGTTAATTGTCAATTATACCAATAAGAGAGTACGGCGTATTAGCCACAAAGTACAAAAAACCATGGGTGAAGTCACGGAAATTGCCAGTGAGGCCATTGAGGGCTATCGAGTAGTTCGTATTTTCGGTGGCGAAAACTATGAAATAACAAAATTTAATAAGGCAACAGAATATTCGCGCAAAAATGACATGAAAGTGGCTGTAAGCAAGGCTATTAATGTTTCAGGAGTGCAATTGGTCATCGCCATCGGGATCGCCATGATTATTATGGCTGCAATTCATTTGTCGACGGTTATTATTATTAGTGCTGGGTCTTTTTTAGCGATCATTGCCGCTATGTTGCAGTTAATAAAGCCTATGAAAACATTGACTACTCTTAATGCTACCATACAGAGAGGATTGGCAGGTGCAGAAAGTGTGTTCAATTTACTGGATTTGCCTTTAGAACAAAACAAGGGAACGATCTTAAAAGAAAAAGTACGTGGCGAAATCGAATTTAAGCAAGTCTCTTACGGATACAGGCAAAGCCAAAATATACTGCATGATGTGAGCTTTATAATTGAAGCGGGAACATCCGTTGCCCTTGTAGGGCATTCAGGAAGTGGTAAAACGACTATTGCCAGTTTGTTACCCAGATTTTATGAATTGAATCAAGGCGAAATTACCCTAGATGGCATTCCCATCCAACAACTCAGCTTAGACAGTTTACGTCAGCAAATGTCTTTAGTGAGCCAAAACGTGACTCTCTTTAATGATACCTTGGCTAATAATATCGCTTATGGCCGTTTTGATGTGAGTCGAGAGCAAATTATTGCTGCTGCGAAACTTGCTTACGCGGATGAATTTATAAATCAATTACCTAATGGTTATGATACCAAGGTAGGAGAAAATGGGGTGTTATTGTCTGGAGGGCAAAGACAAAGAATAGCAATAGCCAGAGCAATATTGAAAGATGCGCCTATTTTAATACTTGATGAAGCGACCTCAGCCTTGGATAGTGAATCGGAGCATTATATTCAGGCGGCGTTGGAGCAGGTGATGAAAGGTAGAACTACGCTAATTATTGCGCACCGTTTATCAACTATCAAGCACGCGCACAAAATCGTTGTATTACACCATGGGCGGATAGTGGAGCAAGGCAGCCATCAAGAGTTGCTTGATTTACATGGTCATTATGCCCAGCTTTATAAAGTACAACAATTTGGCAAGATGGATGAGGAAGTAACTGCTTAATGTCATTTATCGTAGATAAAATTTGGTATGGTAAACATTTTTTACAGTGGATATTATTTCCATTTTCTTGGCTCTATAGTCTGTTAATACGAATTAGGCAATGGTATTTGCAACGTTTTTGTCAACAATTTTATCCTATACCAATTATTGTAGTGGGAAATATAACCGTAGGGGGAGTAGGTAAAACTCCCTTAGTCATTGAATTAGCTAAGAGGATCCAGCAAAAGGGATTAAAAGTTGGTGTTGTGAGTCGTGGGTATCGATCTAAAATAAAACATTTCCCTTATGAGGTACAATTCAATGATTGCGCTGAATTCGTGGGAGATGAACCCTTAATGATAGCAAGAACACTTAATTGTCCTGTGGTCATTGCACCTAAACGAACACAAGCCGTGAGTTATCTTTTAGGAAAACATTCAGTGCAACTGATTATCAGCGATGATGGATTACAACATTACAGAATGGGGCGTTCCATTGAAATTGCTGTAATAGATGGAACACGTGGCTTGGGCAATAGGCTTTGCCTGCCAGCTGGGCCATTAAGGGAGCCAGATTCAAGATTAAAACAAGTTGATTTTGTTATTGTAAATGAGGGGAATTGGACGGATGCTTATTCTATGAAACTGGTTCCTAATAAAATAATCAAGCTTGCCACTGGGGAGGAAGTAAGTATAGACTTGTTTACTACTGAAGTAGCTGCTATAGCAGGAATTGGTAATCCACAACGATTTTATTCTACTTTGAGTCAATTAGGTATAAAATTTAAATCTTATTCTTACCCGGATCATTATCAATTTAAGTTGAATGATTTAAACTATGGCGAATCGCAGGTTATTATGACAGAAAAGGATGCTGTAAAATGTAGTTCATTTAGTTCAGATAAGTTATTTTATTTGTCAGTCGAAGCAAAATTAGATGATTCCTTTTGGGAAGCATTGTGGTCACATCAACAATTACAAGGTTATTGCTAATATGGTACCAAAACGAATTTGGTTAGTATTATTTTCTGTATTCTTATTTTTAAGCAGTAATATTTTTGCTTTGGAAAATACAGAAGAAGATAAAACAGTTCAGCCGGATGAACCAATGGTTGGAAGTTGGGTTTTTACTGGCATGGTTACTAATGAAAGTGGTGAACGGTATGGTTATTTCTTTCAGGTACAAAGACAAGGTACTGATATTTATGCCAAAACTGCGTTAATTGAAGGACAAACCAATCAATTAATCCTGTTTTATGAAGCGAATGATAAAATTGACAGCTCATCGCCTCAAGTCAATTGGCAGGTTGGCCGTTCCTTTATACGCTATAACCCCATTAATGACAGTTGGATTTTTGGGGTGAAAGTAGAAAATGAAAAGGGATTCAATTTTAAAGTAGACATGCTAAAGCAGGACAATAAAGACGTTGAAACGTTAGTATTAAGGCCTGGAGTAGAACTTCAAACGTTACAAACTAGTCGCTTGAATGGACATATACACATAGGGAAGGAGAATAAAGAGCAGTTTGTAACAGGCAATAACGCCTGGTTTGGGAAGTTATGGTTTAGCAAGGATCAAAATTCTCCTCATGACATCAGCACAATTTTTTGTAGATTAAGCAATGATAATGGATTTTATTCCGCCAACCTCAAGGAAGCAGATGCCACTGGTGCTGCGATAGCAGGATGGCGCGATCCAGCAGGAAATAATATAAAAATGTCTCAGTTTGTTTCTATTAAAACATTAACGGATAATCAATGTTTACTTAGCGTAGGTTTACCGAAGCTAAAATTAAGACTGATAAACACTTTAAAACAAGAGGAAAACGCTCCTCTCACAGTGGCAGGTTTTTCTGCTGAAAATCCAAAAGGCTTTTGTTTCATAACCAAGCAAATTTTTAATCAGGTTAAAGAATCGGCAGTAGAATCTGCTATAAATAGACCTCTTGCATAATCATAGCATTTTATTGTTTTATGGCAGTGGGGATGCTTACGACTTTTCTGGAAGAAAGCAAGCGAATAAGCTTGCTAATACCATAGCTAAAGGAATGATTAAAAGAGCCAGTTGATAGTCACTTAAGCTATAGTGGCTTTGGTGGCTGCTAAGCCTATCTAAAATAAAGCCTATTAGTGGTTGCAGTAAGGGAGCTGAGAGCATAGCCAAGGTATTAGTGAAACCGGTACATGTAGATAAAAATTCTGGGGGAGCTAATTCATTGGCAATGGAATAAGCAAGCATATAAGCACCACAACTTAGACCAATAGAAAACATTAAGAAACTTACTAATAGAGTATTTTCAGTTGGCCAATATAAAACAAGCAATAATAGCCCCGCGGTGAGCAAACAGGATAAATGGATAAGAGGTTTACGTTTACTAAGATGCATTGAAATCTGACCCAATAAAGGACAACTTAAACCAGCACCCAATAAGATCATGGATGTTACTATACTTGCTGTTTTGATAGTGCAATGAAGTTTTAACTGGAGAAAAGGGACTGCCCACATGGCGCCAAATACAGTGATGACTGAGAACTCCAGACAAACAAAAAGACCATTAAACCAGGCTAATTTATTTTTTAAAATTGGAATAATTTGTTGCTTATATTGTTGCGGAAAATTAGAGAGGGGCTTACTGCTTGGAATATATAACCAGCATAAGCCAGCAATCAGGCATCCAACGATTCCTGCTGCAATAATAAAAGAACGCCAACCTAAGTGGCTGATTAAGGATCCCATGCCAATCATTCCTAAAACAGTGACAGTGAATCCTAACGTTTCTGATAGACCTATCATAAAAGCATATTGTTTTAAGGGAAAATGTTGGCGTAATAAATGACTTAAACCGATAAAAGCGAAAGCAGAACCGGCACCAATGACAAGGCGCCCAAGAAAAAGGGTAGGCAGACTATATCCTGAAGCGAATATAAAACACCCAGTGGCGCATAAGGCAGCATTAATTGATAACAGTATTCGTGTATTGTAGCGATCAAAAAGAATTCCAACTGGAATTTGGAAAGAAGTATAGACATAATAAAAAGCACTGCTTAAAAGGCCTGCACTCAGAGCGGAGATATTTTCTTCATGCATGATGGCACCCACAATGATCCCTGAGGATAATTGCAAGAAAAATTGGAACAATAAAAAAAATACGCCTACCAACCAAATGGTAATTCGTTTTGTTTTAGTTGCAGATGAGTTGTTCAAATTAATTCATATTTCAAGAAAAAGAAAGCGACTAAATATATAGCATTGTGGCACTGGTGTAAATTTTTAATCGAAGCTTGCACAGTAGGTTTTAACTGCTTTTTCTAGGATAATACAAGGTCCAATTCTCTATTTCTTACTGAGATAGCCGGTTTTCCTTTCTATTTTCACAAAAGCCAAACCAACTTACAATCCATTGGCATAAAGATTGTTTTAGCTGGGCATGTTCTGGTTGGAACATGGAAAATTTCCCAAGTGGGCTCAGTGGTTGAGATAATTGTCTCAGTGCCCTTATTTCTTTAGAGAATAATTCACCAGTCTTTCTTGGATTATTACTGTTTATTTTAGAGTTTAGTGATTTAATAATGCTATCTAGATATGCAGAATATTTACTTAATGAGGATTGTTTTATTATCTCTTTTAATTTTGATTTTGCGCTGTTTTCATTAGTATAACCCAGTGCTTGGGCAACATCTTTTTTTAATTGCTTTCCATTGCTATTAACGAAGAGAGCATACTGAAGAACATATATTTCTTCTTTGGTTTTTGCAGACTTAATCAGATTTAAATAGTGTTTGGTTCGTATTTTTCCTCTCTCGTAATCAAAGTAATAAGATAAATAGCTTAAAGTGGCATTACGGTGACCAAAATAGCTTGTAATCCCTTTAACAGCTTTATTTTTTAAAGTTTTAAGTAAATCTTCTTGTAGCAATTTTTCATTAGAGACTGGTTTAATCGTTTTTTCTTCTTTATTAGGCTTATTTAATTCACCTGGCTGTCCTAGTTCTTCTTTTTTTGGAATTCTTTTAAGGGAGTTAATGTGGAATTGAATTTCTGGTATAACAAAAGTAATAGGTAATTTTGCTTGGGTTAACGCTAAGTCTAATGTAGAAACGGTGTCTTTAAAATCCAGTTGTACTTGAGTCGATGAGATTTCTAATGATTTTTGCCCAAGATTATATTGCTTCATTAATGAAAAAATATGAAGCTCTTGCTCGCATACGGCTTTAAACCGAGGATTATTGGCTAGTCTATTCAAAAGTTCACTATGTTCCTCTGTCAAATAGTCAGGAACAATATCATATTCAGCCATTAAAGCTTTAATCTGTGCAAATTGCATAACTATATTTGGGTTTTCAATTGGGTCCTTCAAATCAATTTTGGATTCAATTATGGTAGAATGACAAGCAGTGAAAATTTTATGTATTCTATCAAGACCCTCATAAAATTTCTTATTGCTCAATGCATGACGATAGATATGACCATTTAAATTAACCCCATTGTTAATCATTTTTAACTCAATCGAACTAAGAGTTTCCTGAATTAAGTCAAAATAAGGTGCTGCTAGTTGGTGAAGTGCTTTTGGATCTTCGGATAATCCCTGCAGGAGAGTGAATAGATGAGGTCTGAGATCTTCTTTTTCATAATGGGTCTCTACAGCTTCTATGTAAGCTTGGATAATTTTCTTATGATTGCAATCAATTTGTTTTTGAATTTCAAGTGAGAGTTCTTCTTTAGTGCAGCAAGCCAATATATTAGCAATAATTGCCCATTCCCCTTGATTTAGAGCTTTTTGAATTAATGAGTCTAAAGAATATTTTTTTTCAATGATATCCAAGATCTTGGGAGTCATTCCTGGATCAGATAAAAGGGCTAGGGTGTCTTTATCGGGATTTACTGGTAAGGTAGTTTGGTTGAAAAATTTGATGAAATTTTCCACGCTTCTTTCTAATAGCGCTTTTTTTAAAGGGGGAGTAGATAAATAAAGTGCTGTTTTTTGGAATTTAGGATCATGAATAGAGTTTCTAATAGTTCGCAGTAATTCTGATTTTGGATGATGAATTTTGGCTTTAAGCAACATACTATAAAGTCTACCGTGAGCGTTTTGATAAATAGCTTCAAAAATACTTGCTGAAGAGGGTTCGTCAAATAATTGTTTAACCGCATCACATATCTCTTTTTCATCAAGCTGTAAATCCCTACTTAATAAAGCATTCGCTACAGCTGCTTGTTTCTGCTCACAACTGCAGATGAATAATTCTTTGAAATTAATTCCAAAATCGACATCAGAGTTTATAAAGAGCTCTAAAATGCTAATATGTCCTTTTTTTATGGCTTCCTTGAATTGCTCTGACAGTGGGAGAGTAAACTGTGTTGTGGATGTAATTTTTTTCTTTGCTAAAAGAGTCTTTACTACCTCTTGATTGTCATAGATGAAAGCGGCTTCGAATATTTTTAGATAAATCTCATCTGATAAGGTAATATTTTTGTTTAATAAGCCATTTATTGCTTTGAAAAAGTTATTTTCCAGTAAAGCTTTTATTAAATTTGTTTCTTGGGTCAAATCAGGATAATTTTTAAGTAAATGAAAAACACCTAATTCATTTTTTGATTCAATTAACTCCCCAAGCAATTGCTTTAACTCCAAATTGGTCAAAGTGATTGGGCTTGCCAGCGCATTGGCAAGTTTGAAAAGTTTATGATGGAAACAATATTTGATAAACTCTTTTTGTTCCGCTTCAACCAGTGTTAATCTAAAAGTGCCGGCTGATAATTGATCAGCTTCAGCATTCAGTTTAGCTAAATGATTATCCCTTGTCCTGGGGTCAGTTTGTTTTACCCAATCTTGAAATAAAGTATCAAATAACTTTGGATCTGTTTCTCTAAATTGTTTAATAATCGTCTGGCAATTAAAGTTTAAAGCGTTCTCAAGAACTATCTTTCTAATTTGATGATTAGCTTGGACAATGCAATTTTCGATAATGGAGAAATCATTGTTATCAAGGCTTATGTAAAAAAGAGTTTTAATATATTTTGTATTATTCAGAATATTAAAACCTAATTGAACTAGTACCGAGAGAATGGTGTAATTTTCTTCTTTGATAGCTGTTTGATAAAGATAATCCAGAGTATCTGGATCTATAATTTCCTGTCGTTTTGCGAGTTGCTGTTGCAGAAATAGAGAAATGTCAATATTTTCTGAGAGAATTGCTTCCAACAGTGCTGATTGGATGATTTTTGATTTAATATTATTTTTCCAAGCCTTTTTTATATGCGTATTTTTACCTAGTATTATTAGGGCATTGATGAGTGGAACAGGGCCAATTTTAGTTTCGAGATCTAGGGATTCATAGGAGTTTTTATCAATATGTTCCCCAATTTGTTGTTGGCTTTGTTGGTAATAAGCCCGTATATATAATTCAAATATTGTTTTATCAAGACGTTGAGCACAAACATTTATTAATTCCGGCTCGTCAAAATTCACAGTAAAGCCATTTTGGAAAAGAGTTTCCAGAGTTATTGCATTAATTTTTTGTAAAAGCTCTTTATCGAATACAGAAGGAAGATCCTTAAAATTAATTTTTCTTTTTATTAGCTGGTTAATTAATAATTTTAAGGCATAGTGTTGATTAAACATCGCTGTCATTTGAATCTGAGCTATCAATTGTTGAGTAGAAAGAGTCTTAAGGAATCTTTCATAAGTTTCTGGTGGAGATTCGCTGTTGATTAAACCAAGAAGCTTAAGATGATTATAATTAGTAAATGTTTGGTCTGTATTGCTAAGGCCAAATCGGTCAAACAAGTGAAGGAAGTAATCATTGTTTTGTACTTTCTTCATTACAGCAATATTGTTTTTATGCAATATGTCAAAAGATTTTTGCAAGGCGGTTTTCAATGCGGATTGTTCCTCATTTGCGATAAAGATTTGCAGATAGTGGTTTATCAAATGCTCTACCATGGCGGTATTGCCAATATTAATATGCAGATCAATACTCACTAATAAGGTATTTTTTAATTTTTCTGTTTTGGGTTGTTTTAATAAAAGCTCATTAAATTCAGGTCTTAAATATTCAACAGTCAGGTTATTCCAGTCCATACAATTATTAGAAGCAAGATAAACTAAGGTATCGATATCTCGTGCGCATGCTGCAAATTCAGTAGATTGATAAGTGGTATCACCCAAGGCCAATATGCGTTTTTTATCTGACTCATTGAAAAAGGCAATTTGGCGTAATTGCTTTGCACTGGGATAATTTACTGGCTGTGCATCCATTTTGGTAAAGACACGAATGGACAAGCCATAAAGATCCTTAGGGTAGCGGAAACATTTTGTTAATTCCTGCAGGACTTCTTTGGGAGAATGAAATTCCTTAGGCTTTTGATTGGAATTGGGGTCATAAATAAAATAAGTGTCATGCTTATAAAATATACTGATAGCATGGCTCTGACTTAATATAAGATAACCTCTGT
Organism: Legionella norrlandica; assembly: GCF_000770585.1. Lineage (GTDB taxonomy): Bacteria > Pseudomonadota > Gammaproteobacteria > Legionellales > Legionellaceae > Legionella > Legionella norrlandica. The sequence continues at coordinate 47,782 of NZ_JNCF01000014.1, forward strand.
TATTGAAAGTAACCGCACTTAAAATGTCTTCCCATTTTTTTGCATCGGTGATAAGGCCAAAATTAAACTCATTCTTAATGGGTTTGTTATCAATAGTAATGACTTTGTCTATATCGCCTTGACCTATCTGATAATTCGAATATTGACCAGGACTAAAGGTTTTTTCTATCTGGATAATGAAATCACTGATTTCAGGATCACAGCCAAGTTTGTAATCCTTAGGTAATTTGCTTAAACGCTCAAGAATATTAAAGAATTCGGTAGTTTTGTTTTCTAACGCATACTTAATATATAGACCAGCAAGGCCGGCACAAACCCCTTTTTTATTAAGCTCAAAATCAATATTGCGTTTTTGTCTTAAACAAGAGTTAACTGCTGTAATTATTCGGCCTTGATTGATCATTTTTAGAAGATAATGGATTAAATTGGCGATTATATTTAAGTGATTGCTTTTAACAAAGCAAAATAAGTAGAACTTGAATAATTAATATAGATTTTATTTATTAATTTAATTAAGATAATAGTTTATTTTTATTATAAAAAGCCATGAATATAAGGGATTTGCATTATTTTGTTGTTCTAGCCGATACAAAACACTTTGGAGAAGCTGCGAAAAAGTGTTTTGTAAGCCAGCCTACCTTGAGTATGCAAATAAAAAAACTGGAAGAGGAATTAGATGTTGTTTTATTTGAACGAACTAATAAGCAAGTTCTATTGACTGATCACGGTGACAAATTATTAATTTATGCAAGAAAAATATTAATTTTAATAGACGAGATGAAGTGTTTGGCTCGTCAATCAGAAGACCCTTTTTCAGGTGAATTACGATTGGGAGTAATACCTACTGTATCCCCTTATATGTTGCCCTTGGTAATGCCAGAAACTAGAAAAAAATTTCCTGGTTTAAAAATATGGTTGATAGAAGAGCAGACGCACAGGTTAATCAGCAAGCTGGAGAAGGGCGATATAGATGCTGCCATTATGGCTCTACCGATAGAAGGAAATTTTTCCTGTCAAATTTTATATGAAGAAAAATTCTATTTTGCTTGCGCGAGCACTCACTCGTTGGCATATGCTAAATCAATCAATATAAATGATTTAATTAACCAGCCTATTATGTTATTAGAAGAGGGGCATTGCTTAAGAGATCAGGCTATAGCAGTTTGTCAGTTAGCTAAAGCCAATGAAATGGCTGATTTTACTGCAACCAGCTTGGAAACACTAAGATTAATGGTGCAGGCGGGAATGGGGGTTACTTTGTTGCCGGCTTTAGCTACATTAGCCAGTTCAACGGATGATATAAGATGTATTCCTTTTGATGAGCCAGCTCCATCTCGAAGCATAGGTTTATTTTGGCGTGTTGGGACGCCGAGACAAATTTGTTTTAATGCAATTGCTGAGTTGATAATGGAAATAATAGAACCTAAATTAGGCAGTGTTCCTGAAGTTATTTTAAGCAACCGTATGAATTTTAACGAGCATCCCTAACTGTGGATGATCAAGATAATAGATAGTACTGCCTTTTAAACGTTGTTTTTGAGAAACAGAAAAAGAAGCTCCCTGATTACCGGGGGGTGAACATTGTAGTTCTGCTTCTAGTAGATAGTAGTTACTTTGACGTACTTTGAGAGTCCCTTGAATTTGCCATCCATTATGATTGATCTTGGGTAAGGCAACCATACTATTACTTTGTGCAGGCTGTCTCCATGAATAGTGCCCCATGACTTGAAATCGTGATTTACGACTTAAAAGGTAATATTGATCACGCAATTTCGATTGGGAAGGTGGCAATAGAGTGTACGATCCGTGTTGTTTATTAGTGCTCGGATGCAGCATAATTACCTCTTTACCAAGAGGAATTAATGGAGTAGAGGGATCAAGTTTTATATTATTAATACTGTCTTGTGGTTGAGCAAAAAGTATTAAATCGATTTGATAACTTGCTTTCGCAAATGCAAGCGCTGAGCATAATATACTGATTGCTATTATAAATAATCTAGTCATAATAATATTATTATTGTTTTTCTCAGGGTGTCCGCTTCCTCACGGTCGCGGCTTAGTTAATAATTTTTTATTCTCTACGTATTATACTCATCTCAAAAGAATAAGAAATGGAATTCCTGTTATTCGACAACAATTTTTGGAAACTTATCGGCATAATTTATCGGCTTTTTGCTCAGTTCAATGGCTGTTTTCATAGAGGTTTTAATAAAGGCGTCAGTCAGTAAATTAGAGAAATGTATTGAAGTGGGTATGCCTTCATCACAATGTTTCCTGATATGGCTGTCTAAAGGTAATTGACCTAGTAATTTGCATTGATAAGCGTCACATAAAGCTTCTGCTCCTCCTTTACCAAAAATTGCTTCCTGATGGCCGCATTGACTACAGATGTGAGTGGACATGTTCTCTATGACTCCCAACACGTCAATTCCAGTTCTGGAAAACATAGTGATTGCTTTCTGGGCATCTAAGGTCGCTACATTTTGTGGAGTGGTAACCACTATTGCAGCAGTTAAAGGGATTTTTTGTACCAATGTTAATTGAATATCCCCAGTTCCTGGAGGTAAGTCGATAAATAAATAATCGAGTTCATCCCAAAGAGTAATATCTAACATTTGGATTAAAGATTTGGCAAGCATGGGGCCTCTCCAAATCAACGCTTGATTGTTATCAGTAAGATACCCAATAGACATGGCTTGCATGCCATGTGCTTCGACTGGTACATAACAATTGTCTTTCACTTGTAGCGGGCTGGTTTTGCCAAGCATTAAAGGGATGCTGGGGCCGTAGATATCGGCATCCAAAATACCAACTCGAGCACCAAGTTTTGCCAAAGCTGCTGCAAGATTGACTGTCACAGTAGATTTGCCAACCCCCCCCTTCCCGGAAGCGACTGCAATGGTATTTTTTACACCTCGAAGTGCTTTCCCTGTCAGTTGGGTTTTGTGTGCCTTTATGAATTGTTTGAAGGTGATAGTAATCTGGTGATTAGGATACTTTTGTTGCAGAGCTTCAATTACTATCGGTTTATAACTGGTTTCTAGCAAACTGATAGGGTATCCGGCAGTTAGATTAATATGAATGGTATGCTCAGTACAGATGGTTTGGTACTGGAGGTTCATCTCTTTTCCATTGAGATCAAGAAATGGTTCCTTTAAGGAATCAATTAGCTTAATTATATTCTCTTCAATCGTCATTTTCTTAACCTAATCTGAAAATAAATCGGTAATAGACTTCTTTCGAAACTCGCTGCCATGAGAGAAGTGCGAGGAGAAACGGAGCGCAGAACCGCAGTGTACACGTTAGTACATGAGGATTCGAGCACCGTATCGACAAAGCAATTCTCCATGGCAGTAGAGTTTCGAAAGAAATCTAATGATAACTTAGGTTGTTGCTAATCACTAGCGACAATTATCATCTGTTTAGGCAAAATCAGGATATTTATTATGCCAATTAAGAAGGATAAAGATCTATAATCGATTGAGCGCTTGCCCCATAATGCCAATCTACCCAATGGCCATTAGAGAGATAATAGAGTCCACATCGTATAGGAAACTTTGTATGATCTGATAAATAGTATCCATACTCGTTTAATTGCTTCTGGTGTTGTTGCAAAGAAGCTATATCTTCTTTTCCTGTTTTAAAATCAATGATCCATTGAGTGTTCTTCTCAACAAAAGTGCGATCAATGATACGAGTCACTAATTTATTTTGATGCTCTACAAGTAGTTCATACTCATTCTGCTCATTCTCATGCTTAGCTATAATCCATAGGCCTGTATTATTTTGATACATTTGAGAAATTTGTTTTTTTACAATAAATAAAGCATTTTCTTGCAAATCTTGATTTAGTCCCAATTCTTTAAATTCATTAACAGCGAGGAGCCAGGGTATCTGATCAATTGTTTGGGGATGGTTGTCACATATCCATTGTAATAACTTATGAGCTACGATACCTATTAAACGAGGTATGCCAGATGACAATTCTGGAGTTTGATTCTCATGAGATTGAGAGGGGTTAATGATAACTTTTTGATAATATTCTAAAGGTAGTTTGCTTAGTTTTGGTAGTGAGTATTCTGCTTCTTTATTTTGAGTTTCTTCAGAATCGACAATAAACTCTTGATGCTTCAATAAACTTCGGAAGGAAGATTTATAGGATTTTGATGAGTGGTCAAGCAAATATAATCTGGATTTGCTTCGTGTAGCAGCAACATAAAACAATCTTTGAGCTTCATATCCAGATTTTTCTTCTTCTAGCTGCTCTAAATAATCGTATAAAGGATTATTCTCCTGATGTGCTGCTTTTATGGGAGATACTAATAATAGGTTGCCATGGTATTGGGTGGGCCGTTTCATCCATCGTAACATGGGAGCGTCCCCACGACTGGCTTGTGAACCCAAGCCAGGGATAATCACTGTGTCAAATTCTAATCCTTTGGATTTATGGATGGTCATTATCTGTAAACGGGAGGGGGTAGCTTGTTGAGAATACAGTTTATTAAACTCATTAAGAAATTCTTTCATATCTGAAATACGGCCTTCTTTTTCATATTGATCAAGTAGCACCCAGAATTGCTCAAGATCATTTAATTGAGTTTTATTAAGTATCTTTTCAACATGAAGGTCTTTTAGTGTTTTTCCAATCCAGTCGGATAAACGACGGTGAGATCGGTTTGATAAAGACGCGTGCATGATTTGAATAAAAAAATGGGCACGTATTCGCCCTTCTTCACTGATATTTTGAATTTCATCTAAATGAAGTAAGTTATAATAAATTGACTTTTTTGTATTATATTGAGCAATTTGGTGAATATCTGATAGAGTTAAGCCAACGTAAGGGCTGTGTAATACACAGAGCCAGGACAGTCGATTTCCAGGGAAAAGCAAAGCATGAGTCAGTGACCAGACGTCTCGTACATGGACTAAATTGGCTAATAAATCAATATCTGTGCCTTGATAGGGAATATTGTATTGGCGAAGCAGGCTGATTATTTCAGAAAGTTGTGTGCGGGTACGTACTAAGATCGCTATTGTTTGGGTGGTATTCATTTCTAGTTCGTTTTTTATAATGTTAATTAAACGCTTTGCTTCCTGTTCGCGAGTTTTACATTGTATGGCATGGACGGTACTGCCCTCATTACTCTTAATGACGTTGACAGAGGGGTGGAAGGATACTGCTCCTGACTCAATATCGAATTGTTGAGGAAATATCTTGCTGAAATGAAAATTTACCCAATTCACTATGGTTTCAGTAGAGCGGAAATTACAACTTAACTCGAGTGATTTCAGTGCAACAGGGCCTATACCTTGTGCTTTGGCACGAAAAAATAATCCAACTTCAGCTTGCCTGAAACGATAAATGGATTGCATGGGATCGCCGACAAGAAATAAAGTTTTTCCATCTCCTGGTTCCCAACCTTGAACTAGCTTGGCAAGTAACTCAAACTGAGTAATGGAAGTATCTTGAAATTCATCCACTAACAAGTGATGAATCGATTGGTCTAGATACAATGCCAGATCAGTAGGATTGTCTATATCACCCAAAGCAGCCAACGCTTGGTGGGATATTGCAGTGAAATCCACTTCGTTCTGTTCACTGAATGAAACCTGTAAATGTCCAACCAATAGGGGTAGTAAGAGAAAAAGGGCTTGCAGAACTTGCCATTGCTCATCATCGTACTCAGGGGTTGGTAATTTATTGACATGAAGTAAAGAGTCCAGAAATTCTGGATAATCAAGTAATTGAGTAAGTAATTCGGCGCTGGATGTTTTTATCTTGCTGTATTCTTCTGGGGTACACTCTTTTTTAACTAGACCAACATGATGATCAAATACTTTACGCAATTGGTTATCACTGTTTAAGAGTAATTTGCATAAGGCATTCACAATTTGCGGATTGCATTGATTAAATTCATACCAATCTCTGAGTGGGTACCGCGGAGAATCTGGTTTGTTTTCTATGATAGCCATCTCTCGAGCTAAACAAGTTAATTCCTGTGCCAAGTCATCTGGCAGGCTTTGTTTTAAAAGAGATAGTTCATGTTCTTCAATAAAGCGCAAGGCTTTTTCAAAGGTTGATTTTTCTTGATTGCGTGCTAAAAAGAGGGGGGATAACCATTGGTCTCTTTGGCTTAAAAGCGCTTGAAATAATTGAATTAAACGTTCTTGTTTATTATCAACGTGTAGGAGTAAGGTTTTTATTGCTTGTTGATATTCTGGCGTCGCAATCGCGTATTGAATGCAATTACGGGCAGCATTGAGGTAATGAGAATCGGGTGTATCTGTAATTTCAGGATAAGCAATTTGTTTTTCCAAGAGAGGAATTGCTTGATTAATACTTTGGCATAGTGAGTCGATCGTTATTATTTTTAAGCGATTAGGTTGCTGAAGCAAATCCCATTGGTATTGTTCATTTCTCTTTAATGCTTGTTTTGCGAAATTTTGGGTAATTTGTTGATGGGAGCTTTGAGGGGGCTGATTGGAGGCCGCTTGCTGCAGTGCTTGAACAATTCGTTCACGCATCTCACTGGCTGCTTTTCGCGTAAAGGTCAAAGCAATAATTTGTTCTGGAGATTGAACAGTACTTAATAAGCGCAAGAAACGCTGAGTCAGGATTTCTGTTTTTCCTGACCCAGCAGGAGCTTGAACAATAAAAGATTCCCGCGGGTCGGTAGCTCGACTTCTTTGCTCACTATCGATTAGCATCATGCCATTATTCCAGAACTATTTCTTGAGCAGGAGGCCTCAAATTATAGTGCGAACTCATGCAGTGACCATAAGCTCCAGTATTTGCTATTAATATGATGTCACCTTCCTTGGTAACTGGTAACAATCGGTCATAGCCGAGTGTGTCTCCAGATTCACAAATAGGACCAACTATATGAGCAAATCCAGCTTTTTCCTCATGAAGTCGAGTTAAATTTACAATTTCATGATAGGCACCGTATAATGAAGTTCTGATTAAGGAGTTCATTCCTGTTTCAATACCGATAAATCTTACTTTCCCTTTCTCTTTACATTGAGTGACTTTGGCGAGAATAACCCCGCTTTCAGCAACAAAGAAACGTCCGGGCTCAAGCCAAATTTCCAATCCCTGGAATTGAGATTTTACTGCCATTAATTGGGCATCAAGTACAGTAAAATCAATAGGATGTTGGCCTGGTTTTTCTACAATGCCTAGGCCACCTCCTAAATTAATTGAACGTACTTCAGGGAATTGGGTGGTTAGTGAAGCCAGCATCATTGCTGTTTGTTGCCATAAGTCTGTAGAGAGTATCCCGCTCCCTGAATGAGCATGCAGACCTATGACTTTGACATGGTGGGTTCTTGCCAGAGATAAAATTTGTCCGATGTCATTTTGAGTGATACCAAATTTGGATTCATTGCCACCTGTAGAAACGTGCTTATGGTGGCCAGCGCCAGTACCTGGATCTATGCGTATAATCACTTCACGATTTTCAAATAACTCAGGCCAATTTTCTAAAGGATATAGGCTGTCGATGGTGACATAGCAGCCTGCTTGTAATGCAAATTCATATTCCAATTTGGGGGCGAAATTGGGTGTAAATAAAATTCTTTCTCTTTTGATATTAGGAAATAGTTTTAACACCAGATCCAATTCCTGAATGGAAACACACTCAAATCCTATACCTTCTTTCTCAAGGGTTTTTAAAATGGAAGGGAATGGATTGGCTTTAATGGCATAGAATAAGTTATCAATGGACTCCAGAGCTGATAACTGCTTGGCACGACTGATTTGTATTGGGCTATGGTAAACATAACAGGGTGAATGGAGAGCACTGGTAGTTAGTAATCGGTCTCTTTCGATTTCCCACCATGGCGTAGGGCGTACATTCGGTTTTCCAAATTCTTCATGCCAACTTTTAGAGTAATAAAAGACTTGAGGATTACTTTCAATCAATAAATGGTGTAATTTCTGACACAGTTTATCAGCATGGGATTCATCAACCACGAAAGTCAAATTAAGATCATTGGATGCCAAAGACATCAAATAGACTTGCTTTGCCTCAAACACCTCCAAGGCGGGGCCTAGATGAGGTAATACAGTTCGAATGTGGTGCCCCACCAAGCTGACAGCACTGCATGGTTCTATAAGTTTGGCGCGCCCGAATTGGTTTAAATCTTCCAGCAAAGCATTAATCGCTGGTCTGTCATGTATTTTGGCGTTAACATCCAAGGATAAGGTGACGTTAAACTCAGAAGAAGAAAGCAAGTCGACGGAAAAGCCGTGTTTTTTAAAGGCAGCAAACACATCAGCTAGGAATCCAACCTGTTGCCACATATTCAAGGTATCTATGGAAATCAATAAAATGCTGTGTTTAACCTGGATGGATTTGATTAAAGGGGCGGATTCATCAATGTCTTTTGTAATTAGTGTCCCTGAATGTTCTGGCATATGAGTATATTTTACTACCATAGGGATATTGGCTTTGCGAACTGGCGGTATGCAGTTTGGGTGAAGAACTTTGGCACCCATTGATGCAATTTCTTGAGCTTCGTCATAATTTAATTGCTTTAATAATCGAGCATGCGGTAGTTGATGTGGGTTCGCAGTATAAATTCCTGGGACATCAGTCCATATCTCACATGAAGAAGCTTGTAGTTTTCCAGCGAGTAATGCTGCTGAAGTGTCAGAACCTCCACGGCCAAGCAAAACCGTTTCACCATGAGAATTGGCTGCAAAAAAGCCTTGGGTAATAATGGCTTGAGCTCCACTTGAAAGAAATTTCTCTACTAACGCCGGGTCATATTCACTTTCACAACGCGCTGACAGGTAGTTCATAATCTCACCACCTGGTGTAGGCATACTTGTTAGCAATTCTCTGGCGTCATACCACTTTGTTTGAATCCCCTGTTTTTCAAGAAATGCATGCCCAAGACGTGTCATCATTAATTCACCCAAGCTTAAAATTTGAGCGTGAGTTTTGGCGGGTGCTTGTTTAAGCAAGGCGATTCCAGTCAGCCATTGCTGTAATTGATGTAAGTCCATTGAAATTAATTCGGGATTGACCTCAAGTTGTTCTGCCAGGTTCATATGGCTGTTTTGAATGTCACTCAAGATACTGTGATGCTCATCAAGAAGAGCAGCTTCAATAGCTTTTTCCAATTTATTAGAGATTTGGGTTAGAGCAGAACAGACGATGATTGGTTGAACATCAGCATCCAGATGTTTTTTAGTGATAGATACAATATTGTTCCAGGTGGTTCTGCTTGAAACACTGGTGCCGCCAAATTTGATGACTATTTGTTGCATGATTAGATTCCGCTCAAAATTAATACACATTAGCATGGACTAAAGGACTTACACAAGTAGATAGAGCAACCAAATTTTCAACACAGTTGCTCTCCCGCGCTAGGAATTTGGAACTACCCAAATTCCTAGCGCGGAGAGAGGCATATTGAAGTAAACTCAAAAATCTGTGAAAAATTTAAGATCCAATAGTGTGTAAGAAACTTCAGGGGCATTGCCTAATAGATATTGTTAAAGTATATCTTTGTTTATTCTGAAAAATCCAGATTGTTACCCCGAATTATCCAATATCTTATTCCGAAAAATCCAATATTCTGTCCCGAGATTCCATAAGACCTTGCAATCTTAGCGGCAGGTGAGTATCAAAAAGCAGCAGCCACTGAGGTGCAAACAACATGAGTAAAGAGAGTGATGTTTATTACATTATGATATCGCCTAATTTTGTTGAATAAAAAAGCATATTCAATAAAATTAGGTGATATCAATATAGAAGTAAGACGACAAACTGTCCTGGAGGCTTAAGGTAAGCAAAGCTTGATAGCAAAACAGGTACGTCCCACTTTTTCAAAACCTATTCATTCGTGGCGATGCTTAATTAAAAATCTTTCTCTTGTTTACGCGGTTGGTCTGTAAAAATCCCCTTTCGGAACACCACTGTATTTTTCCACTTTTGTTTTCAGATTTAGTGGATTGATATCATTTGGTTTTATGGATGGATTTTTTGTATCTTGGAAGAAACTCAACTGTCTTCTTTGGGGAAGAATAGGTTTCAGGTTAAAACTTTTTGGAACAAGTCTAAAAGTAGAATTATTTTCGTGAGCGTGGTCTTTGATAGATAAGAATGTATCAAGAAATGGTTCACCAGTCATTATTTTGGTAGAAAAACGACTAGGGCTCTTTCCATGTGTGGATTGGCGCTCCAAACCTTTGCTGCCTTCATCAACAAAATGTCTCTCTGGAATAATATGTTCAATATGACCATTAAATTGCTCATACTTAAAAATAGAATCTTCAGTTTCACAAAGCAATAGCTTTAAACGAGACCATGTTCGTTCACACTCAGACTCTGGAAGTTGGGCTTTAATTTGAATTAGTAATTGCTCCGTACTGTAGCTAGTTTGGTTGATTAAAATAATCCGTCTCCCACCTTGATCATGGGCATAATTGAGCACACGAATTAGTTGATCCATGGAGGTTGAATCAATTTTTTTTCCTGAAAAACAAGAGTTATATTCTCTTATTTCAAGAGCTATTGTTTTGCTAGTAGTTTTTTCAAACTTCGTTGGATTTGCAGTGAGGTAAGGCTCATTATAATGAGAGCGTCCGCCAAAATATGAATGCGTTCCACCTGCTTGACAGACATGAATCCATCGTTTTTGCACAGGACGTAATTTATCATAAGCACTGCAATTCATATATCCTGTATTGTGCAATGATTGGCGAATAGGAGCTAATTCCTCGTTTTCGTCAAAAGCTGGAATTAGCTCAACTTGCCCCAGACTACCTTCATTGGTTCTCCAGGATAAATCGCTTACTATAGCCCCGATGGATTGTCCATCGCGTTTTGATCGTAGGCTTTCACCTGCTAAATCCTCTTTATAATGCCAATTTAGGTATTGGGAAGAGTTGTAATCATTAAATGGGGGATAATAGTATTTTTCATCCAATTTATAACCATAGCAATTCTTAAATCGAATGGGTTCATTGGAAGTAATGAATAATCCTTTTCCAGGATTATTCACATACCAAGAATATATTTTTTCAAGCAATAGATTACCGCTGAAACCGGCCAGATTATCATCATCTAGGAATACAACATCAGGGTTTGTGGCTAATAAGTTATCTATTTCCAGACCGCAATTATCAAGATCAGAAATACTCTTAGCTTGGTCTGCCCATCCATTGACCATGACTTCTGAAATCCAGAGCACTTTCTTTCCTCTGGCCGCTAATTCTTTTGCAGCACACACAGCGGATGCTGTTTTACCAACACCGGCTTTTCCAGTTAATATAACCAATTTAGATTCATCATCCATGATGTTTTGACAAAATTGCTTGCTCATTATCATTAACTCTTTCTGCTGTGGTGTCTCCTGTTTGAATCTAGAGAAGTCCATGGATGTTCTGTTTTCAAATGGAATCACATTGAGTAATTCAATAGGGAGAAGAGAGGAATCAATAGGCTGAGGTAAATAGTTCATGGCGTCATCTTGCTTGTTGTTTTCAATGTGCTGTAACCAAGTTGAAAATTTATGCAAATCAAAAACTAATTCAAGATCTTTATTTTGCTGCACCTGAAGAAATTCTTCTTCTGTGATTGTTTTATGGCGTAATTGTTCAGCCTTTTCAATTAATTGGCCACAAGTTTGAAAGAACCTAGGATGAAATTCTTCTGGAGTCGCAGCATACGATGATAAGCGATCGGTATCGTATTGTGCTCTTTCCTCATTAAATGCTTGGCGTAGTAAGTTCAATACAGCGGATTTTTTAATCCCTTGAGTACCCTCTAAATGAGGGTCAAAAATATAATATTGTTTACCAATTACGATGCAATTCTCGCCACCATAATTTCCTCCAGGATGTTTTAAAGGATATAAAGGGGTATTTGTTAGGTGTTTAACAGTCACGGAGGAAGCTTTAGTTGCTTTTCCTTTTGATAGAAATGAATAGAGTGGGTTTCCAGAATAGGGTTTGTTGCTGTCTTCAATACCATTGTAGACCATTTGGGTTATAAAAAATGGGGCGCGCCCAAAACATTGATTGAATCGCTCATTACCTAGCATGTACCGAAGGCCGAACCATAAACTCAATTGAGTAAACATACCACAATCAATGATTGTTGGTCCTTTGATTAATTCATCTAACGCTTGAGCGGGTTGCTGCCCCTTATAAATTAGAGTGATAAATCCATCCTGCAACGTAGAATCCCATCCCGATGGAACAAGAGTTGTTACTTGTGAAGACTTAAGGGGCTCATCGTAGTTACTATGCTCAGCATTCCACATCTTGACTAAATCATTATTGTAATGCAGACCTGAATAAATATTTCCGTATAATGCTTCTCTACCCTGATTTGATTTTTTATCAAGCGGATTACTATTAGCCAACTGAATAAACTTTTTCACTCCTTCTGTAAAAGTTTCGGAATCAATTGATTTTGGCGTTGCAAAATTTGATAAAAACTCCTCCAGTTGAGTTGAAGGTCGTGCTATTTGTAACTGACGGAAGTATTCGATTGCTGGGTGAATCTTTTTTTCCGGAGATGTATTTAAATTTAATAGATTATGATGTTTTGAACTGAGTTGGTTGAGTTTTTGCTTCATAATAGAGCACCATTTAAATTTAAAATGGCAAAATTATATCATAGAATGCAGTTTGTGTATTTATTTTATTCATCTCGTTGGTTTTTAAATCTATTGACAATCGGGTAAGGTAGAAAGTGCATATCGGTATGTAATACAAAAACGTTTAATAATAGCAGGAGCTTGGTGGTCTGTTCATCATGCTAAAAGTATGTAACGTGGTCTAATAGAT
>NZ_JNCF01000109.1 GCF_000770585.1 Legionella norrlandica
TTTTTTGATAAAAATATTACACAAGAGTATCTTGAAAAAAATATCCCACCTAAAATTACATTCTATGATAAAGCAAGCCCTACGGCAGAAATAGCAAGCATGATACTTTTTCTTATAGGGTTAGGCATTTCATTACTTTTTTCCTTAGTTTTCTTAGGAACTTAAAAACTTCTAATTCTAAGGGATCATTCGTTAGAAGCCCAATATCATGGATTACGCTTGAGCCTGTATATGGGCTAGGTTGGATTGTATATAAATAATACAGATGGTGTAGTGATCTATTTAAATAATTCATCTAATTTTGAGAAATAGCAATGAGCTATACGCTGTATAATTTAAGCTATAATTTAATCAAGTTAAACATTTGAGCAAATGGATTTTTTATGGTGGTTAAAAAAATAGCAATAATAAATATTTTTATTTCCCTATTATTCCTATATGGATGTTCCAGTGAAAACAAACAAGCTAAGTACTATGTTTACGCTGAAATAAATAAGAAAGAACACTTATGTTATGTCAAAAAGCCATTAGTTAATGAGAGATATAAAGGTGACCTTATACAACATGGCCGTGAGGAGAAAATAATAAATTGTAAAATTATTTTACCTAAACAATTTAAGGATAAATATAGCATGTGTGTGCTTTCAGGGGTTACAGTTGATGGCTCAGATCATAGTGGCGAGACTTACTTAAAAGGATGGTCTTGTGATGTTAGTCCTGTAATTAGTGAAATTACAATGTATATGAAATCAAAAGCAACCAGAGGTGTTGTTAGCTGTAATATGCTTTGTATTAAAAAATAATGAGAAACCTAACTGTTTATATTTTTGCTTCGATGGGCACATATCAAATATGTTGGCTAAATTAATTTAATAAGGCCAAGGAGTGACATATGATCAAGACAGCCACCTGTTGAATCATAAGTAACTATGAATTAGAGGGAAAAAACGTGGAAACTTACAATGTTTATTTGATCAATTTCCAACCAGAGCCAATAGAGCAACATAGACGAGAAGGTTTTGGAACTGAGCAAGAGGCAAGAAATTATATTAATAATCCCACTGGAGCAGCCGTAGGAGATTTATGGCTAATCGTTAAAATCCCAGCACGGGGAAATGGATATGAATTGATTGATTTTGTACGTAGGTAGGTATTGGAATGGAATCTAATAAGACACTTTTAGTAGGTTGCGGTATAAATATCGCCTTTAACCAGGCTTTTAATGTCAAAAGTAGTTTTTTTAGATCAAATTTTACATACGCTGAAATATTGCCAACAATGTTTAATGATACAAGCGACTCATGCGACCTGAAATCAAAATTTAAAATGTATTTGAATAATTATAACAATGATTTAGAGGAATTTTTAAGATATGATTTTTCGAGTGCTATTGGTTCACTTTGTGAAAATGAAAGAGAGGAAATTAAGAATGAGTTTATTAGGATCTTAGGACAGAATCATAGAGAGCCAACTTTTAAACTTTCTCTTCAGGATGGGGATTTTCAGCCTTTTAAAGAAAACGTAAAAGCCTATAATCGTATTTACACAACCAATTTTGACTTAAAGTTATATTTTCTAATGGCAAAGTTAGAATTGTTTGGCAATAAGAATAATAAATACAAATCATTTAATGATTGTTTTTACCTTAGAAAAAACGAAAATTGCAACGTAGGTGATTTTGAAATATATCCATTCAATGAAACAAACCCCAAATTTTGGAGTCTTGTGTATTTGCATGGTTCAATGCATCTATTTAGTCACTCTGAAACTGGATTTGATGCCTTAAAAATAGCAAATGTACAATCTAGAAATCTTATTGAAAAAAGAGAAAAACTCTGTAGAAATGGTCAGTTTCATGACCTTTTTGTACTTGGTGGTACAACTGAAGAAAAATTGAATATTATAGAGCACAACAGTTATTTGAAAAAAGCATTAGAATCTTTAAAAAATATTGAAGGTGATCTGGTGATATATGGTTGTTCTATAGACGATAACGATGCTCATATCTGGAAGGCCATTTGTGACAGCAGGGTTAACAATATTTATATAGGAATATCTACGGATTGTAGCGACAGAAATTTTGATAGAATAAATGAACATTTCAAAAATAAGAAGATAACCTTCTATTGTCATGATGATAATAACATTTGGGAAGATGGATGGATAAATAAATAAAGTAACAGAAACTTCGTAACTCACTTATCTTCCGTTAACATAAAATAGAATTCAATCCCCATAAATCGAAAGAACGAAAGAATTACTTTAGCTGGATTTCCTGCAACAAGTTTAATATGGCCTTTTAATCTGTGGCTCTACCCCAAATAAAGGGGCATTTT
>NZ_JNCF01000016.1 GCF_000770585.1 Legionella norrlandica
TTATCATTTTGGCGCGACATGAAATTCAACTGAAATTCAACAGCTTCCCTATCCGTCCCATCAGAACAACTCTATTTTTCATCTGTCGCTTAGAACTAATACTAGGTTAATTGATGCATTATGATCTATACTTCGTCTCCCATGAAAGTTTTTAAACTGCATGGCACTCAGGAGAATCTTATTAACATAAATAATTAAGAGGAAACGGTTATGAGTAAAAAATATATATGGTTAACTGCTTTTGCATTTCTACTAACCTTAGGACAACCCGTTTTTGCTGACACAAATGACAATAACCAGTCAAAACCATGTCTTTGCAGAGATTTTAAAAAACAATTCAGTAAGTTAAATCTAACTCAGGAACAAAAAGCTAAAATTAAAGCGATTAAAACCCAAGCCCGCAGCATAACAAAAGCTAACTACAAACAACTCAAAGTGATTAAGCAACAAATCAACGCCTTGATTATGAGTGAGAAAATAGATGAAGCCAAATTGGATAATTTGATCAGCCAAAGAAATAAAATAACAGGAGCAATGCTAAAAAATCGTATTATGATGAAAAACCAAATTTACAATGTGCTTACTAATGAACAAAAATTACAATATAAAAATATGAAGCAAAGCCACACTTAACCACATATAATCTGAATCTTTCAGCAGAATCTTTATGAAACTGCTGAAAGATAAATCAGATTAGATAATCCTTCACCGTTGTTTTCTCAGGAAATAATATCCTTGTCCTAACTATAAAAGCCCAAAATAAGCTGCCGCCGCTGCACTAGCCAAAAGAAAAAGGGTGAATATTAGCGTGCGTATAGCATTTTTCTTTGTTTTGGATTTCATAGAAAATCCTGGTGTTAATTTTATTTAAAGTATAGTCCATATTAAATCGCTCATAACTATTTTATAATTGGTAAAAACTCACAATTTCAGTTACTATTTTTCTTTTTGTTTAGTCTTACAATAATTTTCTGCGATGTATCGGAATCAATCATTTAAAAATTACCGCGCTGAATCCCAACATCAACGATTTAGGCTTCATTTATTAATAGCCATTCTTATTATTTTATCTTTAATACTTATTTTAAGATTAGCCTTCCTACAAATATCAGAATTTAAACGTTACCAAACTCTATCTTTAAAAAATCAAATGAGCGTTATTCCTATTGCTCCTCCCAGAGGAGTAATTTTAGATAGAAATGGAGTGCTGTTAGCTGAAAATATCCCCGTCTATGTTCTTGAGATTACTCCTGAACGAATTAAAGACATGAAACAAACACTAGTGAAGCTTCAAGAATTGCTTCCTTCAATCACCGAAGAGGACATCGATAACTTTCATAAGGCCAGGTTACAAAATCGTTCTTTTGTCCTATCCCCATCAAACTAAAGTTAACTCAAGAAGAAGTAGCCATTTTTGCCAGTAACCAATACCATTTCCCCGGAGTAAGCATTAAAGCCAGATTGATGCGTCATTATCCTCTTGGCGAAATGACCGCTCACGCTTTAGGTTACGTTGGCAGAATAAATTTACAGGAGTTAAAGCAAGTTAATTCCACTAACTATCGAGCAACGAATTTTATTGGTAAAGCTGGCGTTGAGAAATATTATGAAGATATTCTACATGGCACAGTAGGATATCAAATGGTTGAAACTGATGTCAGCGGTCGTACTCTAAGAATCATAAATAAAATTAATCCTCATTCAGGAACTAAGCTTTACTTAAGTATTGACGCCAGACTTCAGGAGGCCGCTTATAATGCACTTAAGGATAAACGTGGTGCTGTGATTGTTATAAATTCCCACAATGGTGAAATTTTGACAATGGTTAGCTCGCCAAGTTTTGATCCCAATCTGTTTGTCAGTGGTGTTAGTAAAAAAGATTATAAAGTTTTATCCAATGCGCTCCAAAGACCACTTTTTAACAGAGCTGTTAGGGGTGTGTATCCCCCTGCATCAACCATCAAGCCATTTGTAGGATTAGCTGGCCTGGATAAAGGCTTTATCACAACCACCACCGAGATTTATGACCCTGGAAAATACAAATTGCCTACTGCTAGCCATATTTACAGAGATTGGAAAAAAACCGGACATGGAGTCATTAATTTCAAACGCGCTATTACAGTATCTTGTGATACCTTTTTTTATCAATTAGGTAACAAAATGGGAATTTCCAATATTGAAGACATGCTGGTGAAATTTGGTTTAGGACAATTAACACACGTTGATCTTCATGAAGAAGCTAGTGGGATAGTACCCAGTGCTCGCTGGAAAAGGCAAACAAAGGGTGTATCATGGTACCCTGGTGATACGTTAATTACTGCCATAGGTCAAGGATTTATGTTGGCTACCCCATTACAAATGGCCAATGCTACTGCTGCTTTAAGCCAGCATGGACAACGCTTTAGACCACATCTTTTAATCAAAACAGTGAATAGTGATACTAATGAAACTGACGAATACAAGCCCATTGAAGAGTACCCAGTTTACCTGAAAGATGGGTCGAATTGGGATGTAGTAATTGATGCTATGCATAGCGTTCTTACCAGTAACGAAGGAACAGGTTATCGTTTTGGAAGAAATCCTCCTTATCCAGTAGCTGGAAAAACTGGAACAGCACAAGTATATAGTGGAAGACAGTATGAAAAGACCAAATATGAAGACATCCCTGAACATTTGCGGGATAATTCTTTATTTATTGCATTTACGCCTGTGGAAAAACCCGACATTGCCATTGCTGTAGTAGTTGAAAATGATACTATTGCTTCAACAGTAGCCCGTAAAGTGCTCGATGCTTATTATCAACTTTATCCGATGAAAAAGAGATTATGAAAAGACATACGAACAAGCCTGTATACCGCTTTACTGTTAAGTCCCTTCATCTTGATTTTCCATTACTAGGATTAATAGTCACTCTTATTGCATTTGGGCTCCTAATTCTTTACAGTGCTTCAAATGCCAACATGGGTATGATCATGCGTCAGTCCATCAGGCTGCTCTTTGCTTTTCTAATTATGTTTATTCTAGGATTTATACCACCTCATAAATATAAAATTTGGACCCCATGGATTTATGGAATAGGCTTAAGCCTGCTAATTGCAGTCATGTTAATGGGAAAAATAGGAAAAGGGGCCCAACGATGGCTAGAATTAGGGCTATTTCGCTTTCAGCCTTCTGAAATTATGAAATTAGCTGTTCCTATGATGGCCGCCTGGTTTTTTGATCGGCAATCACACCCAAGTAGCTTAAAATCAATTGGGATTGCTTCTCTTATTATTTTTATCCCTGCACTACTCATTGCGAAACAACCTGATTTAGGCACTGCAATTATGGTGGCCTCTGCTGGTTTATGTGTTGTCTTTTTAGCTGGGATACGTTTTAAAATCATATTACTCATTACTTTATTAATGTGTTCCGCTGTTCCCATTGTTTGGAATCTGATGCATGACTATCAAAAGCAAAGAGTCTACACCCTTATAGACCCAGAACAAGATCCACTGGGTGCCGGTTATCATATTATTCAATCCAAAATAGCGATTGGTTCAGGGGGCTTAATGGGTAAAGGATGGTTAAACGGCAGCCAGTCCCATTTAAATTTCTTACCTGAGCATGCTACGGATTTTATCTTTGCTGTAAATGGTGAAGAATTTGGATTCGCAGGCGGGTTTGCCATTATTGTCCTGATAGTTCTAATTTCCTTGCGTAGTCTAAATATAGCCAGCAATGCACAAACCACTTATACTCGTCTTCTTGCAGCCAGCCTGGCCATGACTTTCTTTTTATCTGCTTTTGTTAATATTGGTATGGTCATGGGGATTATTCCAGTGGTGGGTATTCCACTTCCACTGGTTAGCTATGGAGCACAGCCATGGTAACTTTTTTAGCTAGTTTTGGAATTTTAATGTCAATAAGCTCACACAGGATATTATTCAATAGTTTAAACTAATTTTTTGGCTAACCGGTGAATAACTTCTTCGATGAATTTTGCAAGGGCCTAAACGTTGCAATGCATTTTTATGGGCTGGGGTCGCATATCCTTTATGCTCCGCAAAACCATACCCCGGATATATCTTATCAAGCTCAATCATTTCTTCATCACGCAAGACTTTAGCAAGAATCGATGCTGCGCTAATTTCTGGGATTAAGCGGTCTCCCTGAACAATTGCTTTACAAGGGATGCCCAACTGAGGAATATGCAATCCGTCAACTACAACCATATTAGGTTTAATAGGCAAAGATTCGATAGCCCTTTGCATTGCTAATAATGTAGCATGATGAATATTGAGCCTATCAATTTCTTCCACCTCAGCTCGGCCAAATGCAAAAGCCAATGCCTCTTCTCTTATTTTGATAGATAATAATTTTCTTTGCTTAGGACTTAATACTTTAGAGTCAGCCAACCCTTCTATAGGTTTTTTTAGAATAACCGCAGCAGTGACCACTGCTCCAGCAAGCGGCCCACGTCCCACCTCATCTACACCCGCTGTCAATATCTCTTGTTCTAAATTCATACCATTGTTCCTGCGGAAAAATTAGGTCGTACGATAATATTGATTTAGTATAAGTTCAACAAAAAAATATATATTGATCTTGTTTTCTTCAATTCAATAGAGTAACCCTAGGAAATATAATTGATTTATCTATAAGGAAATGCGATCATAAGTACAAATAATTATCAATTGATGATCTTAATGAATAAAATTCGTTGTGCAGTAATTGGCGTTGGTTATCTTGGCAGATTTCATGCTCAAAAATACCAACTTCTTCCAAATGCTGAGTTAGTAGCAGTTTGCGATATCAACTCTACTGCTTGTGAAACAGTTGCAAGAGAATTAAATGTCCCGGCCTATTCCAATTATCGTGACTTATTTGGTCATGTAGATGCTGTTAGTATTGCTGCAACTACTAATAAGCATTTTGAAATCGCAAAACTCTGCTTGCAACAGGGAATACATGTCCTGATTGAAAAACCTATCACTGAAACAGTCAGCCAAGCTGAAGAGTTAATTCAACTTGCAAAACAACATCAAGCGAAACTGCAAGTCGGGCATTTAGAGCGCTTTAATTCAGCCCGCATTGCACTGGATGAATACCTGCATACCCCATTGTTTATAGAATCACAGCGGCTCGCGCCATTTAATCCTCGCGGCACTGACGTCAACGTAGTATTAGATTTAATGATTCATGATATAGACCTGATTCAAAACATAGTAAAGAGTCCAATCCAATCAATTCTGGCATATGGAACTCCCGTGCTAACAAAAGCAATTGATATAGCAAATGCTCAAATTACTTTCGCTAATCATTGCGTAGCCAATATAAGTGCTAGCCGAGTTAGTTTTAAAACAGAGCGAAAAACCAGAATATTTCAAGAAAATTCTTATATTTCAGTTGATTACCATAATAAGCAATTTGCTATTTTTAAAAAGGGGTCTGGCGAAATGTTTCCAGGTGTTCCTGACATTATTAAGGAACAAAAAGAATTTGAAAAAGGAGATGCCCTGCTTGAAGAAATAAAAGCATTTCTAAGGTGCATAGAAAGTGACACTGTGCCAATTGTTACAGGAGAGGAAGGACGAGAGGCACTTAAAACAGCAGAACAGGTCACCCAATTAATTTATAATAACCTTGCTGAACGCCATGCTGCATGCTAATCGTATTGTTATTGTAGCTGGCGAAGAATCTGGTGATAACCACGCGGCAGAATTGATAAGGGAATTAAAAACCGTATATCCAAACCTCGAAGTAAGTGGTATCGGTGGGAAACATATGAAAGCTGCTGGAGCCCATTTAATTTCAGATCTAGCACAGTATGCTGTCACCGGCCTGACGGAAATAATTCCTTTCTTAAAGATATTCCGAAAAGCCTTTCAGGATATTAAATTGCATCTAAGTAAGCAAAAGCCAGACCTGCTGATTTTAGTGGATTATCCTGCTTTTAATTTAAGATTGGCTAAATATGCAAAGAAAAAATTAGGCCTTAAAATCATCTATTATATTAGTCCTCAAATCTGGGCATGGAAAGGTAAGCGAATACATCTGATTAAAGAATGTGTTGACAGGATGGCTGTCATATTCCCTTTTGAGAAGTCAATCTATAAAGATGCCGGTGTGCCTGTAAGCTTTGTGGGTCATCCTTTAGTAAAAAAACTGGCTTCTATACAGGATAAAATCTCCAGTAGGATATCCCTGCAATTGCCTTCAAATGCGCAAATTATCGCGCTATTGCCAGGAAGTCGAAATCATGAAATTGAACGACATGTCCCCATTTTAGTTGAGACAGCCAGATTATTGACGAAAAATTATCCTGGACTTCAATTCGTAATTCCTATAGCAGGAACAATCAATCCAGACAAAATAAAAGCTTATTTCAACAATCAAGCTTTAGCCATTACTTTTATACAAGGGCGCGCAATAGAATGTATGTCTGCTGCTGACTTTGTTATTGTAGCCTCTGGGACTGCTTCATTGGAGTGTGCTCTATTGGAAAAACCAATGTGCATTATTTATAAATCATCTTTTCTTACCTATGTTGCTGCCATGCATTTTATTCAAGTTAAGTTTCTGGGCTTATGTAATCTTTTAGCCAATAAAATGATGGTCCCTGAATTTCTGCAATATGATTGTAATGCTACTGAATTATCAAGATATATTTCTGATTTTCATCAAGATCCCAACCAACCTCAGTCAATGATTAACCAACTGATTAAACTTAAAGAATCCCTGTCATCAAACAAATCCGACTGCTCCCTTTTTGATCTTGTAGTGGCTGAATTGCCCATAAAAAATGCATAGTTTTAGTAGGAAAATCTAGATTATCATTTAGCCTTCATGTACAATTAATTTTGCTTTCATTTACATGTAAGCAATTGGACTGTACGATTTAATCAAATAATAAGGAAGTTAAGATGAATGTCATTGATACACAAGCTACAACTCAATCCATTAAACAAGAACAAGGTTTACAGGATTTAGTTTACAGTTTGGTTACCCGCTTTCTTGCTGAAAATAAATCTAAATCAATTAATGATCTTTATGACATGATATTGTCAGAAGTTGAACCACCCCTGTTGCAAGCTGTAATGGAAAAACGTCGTGGCAATCAATTACAAGCAGCTAAGATGTTGGGTATTAGTCGCGGTACAATTAGAAAGAAATTACAAAAATATTTCGGTACCAAATATTTTCGCTTAACTGATGAGTAAGGGAAATTTAGCAATAAAAAAGGCTCGAAATTCGAGCCTTTTTTATTGCTACGTGACAAAGACCTAAGAAGCTACCAAGAGCCTATTCACTCGATTCACAAACTCAGCAGGATTATCAAGTTGTCCTCCTTCTGCTAAAACAGCTTGCTCAAATAGCATGGTAACCATAACTCAAACTGAGTATCGTCTTGAATATCATGCAGCCGCTTAATCAATGCATGATCAGGATTGATTTCAAAAATAGGTTTACTCACTGGGACTTGCTGACCGGCCGCTTGCAAAATTCTTTGCATTTCAAGGCCCATATCTTGTTCATCCGCAACAATACAGGCAGGAGAATCTGTTAAACGATTAGTGAGCAGGACTTCTTTTACTTTCTCGTTTAGAACTGATTTAATATGTTTAATCAATGGCTCTAGAGTTTTTTCTTGCTCTTTAATCTGCTCAGAGGATTCATCTCCCAGTTCAACCTTACCTTTTGCAATAGATTGCAGCTTTTTACCGGCAAATTCATTCAAATAGCCTACGAGCCATTCATCTACTTTATCACTGAGCAATAATACTTCTATTCCTTTTTTCTTGAATATTTCTAAATGAGGCTATTTTTGGCCGCATTATAGCTAGAGGCAGTAATATAATAAATTTTATCCTGTCCCTCTTTCATACGACTTACGTATTCATCCAGTGAAGCATCCTGTTTCTCACTACCGCTTGCAGTAGTTGAAAAACGAAGTAACTTGGCAATGGCTTCTTTATTAGTGAAATCCTCAATAGGACCTTCCTTCAATACTAAACCAAACTCGTTCCAAAATTTCTGGTAGGTGTCTTTATCGCTAGAAGCCATTTTATCCAACATAGATAAAACCCGCTTAGTACATGCGGCACGAATAGATTCTACTTGTTTATTGTCTTGTAATATTTCCCTAGAAACATTAAGCGGCAAATCACTGGCATCCACAATACCCTTTACAAATCGCAAATAACGCGGTAAAAATTGAGTGGCTTCATCCATAATAAACACCCGCTTAACATAAAGTTTAAGGCCGTGTTTTACTTCATGCTGCCATAAATCAAACGGAGCATGAGCAGGAATGTAGAGCAATGTAATATATTCATGCTTTCCTTCCACATGGTTATGAGACCAGGTTAATGGATCCAGGTAATCATGAGAAATATGTTTATAGAGTTGCTTATAGTCTTCCTCACTAACTTCAGACTTCTGCAAAGTCCAAAGTGCAGTAGCTTTATTAACTGTTTCAAACTCTTTTGATTCTTTACCCTCTTCGGCTTGTTTTTGCATTACGATAGGCCAGCAAATGTGATCGGAGTATTTGCTAATGACACTGCGAATACGCCAATCACTTAAAAAATCTTCATCTTCTGGCTTTAAGTGCAAAGTAATTTCTGTGCCGCGAGTCGATTTTTTCTCATACCCTATAGTAAACTCGCCAGCACCATTAGACTCCCATACAATCCCTTCTTCCGGTTTTAATCCGGCACGACGGCTTTTAACGGTGACTTTATCTGCCACTATAAATGCAGAATAAAAACCTACTCCAAATTGTCCAATTAATTGGGAATCTTTAGCCTGCTCCCCCGTTAGTTGGCTAATGAATTCTTTTGTTCCAGACTTAGCAATTGTTCCTAAATTCTCTACCGCCTCTTCCCAACTTAAACCAATTCCATTATCACTCACTGTGATTGTTTTAAGTTTTTCGTTAACCTGCACACTAATTTTTAAATCAGAGTCATTTTCAAATAAGGAACCATTTGATAAAGCCAAGAATCGCAATTTATCTAAGGCATCAGAAGCATTAGAAATTAATTCCCTAAGAAAGATCTCTTTATTGCTATAAAGTGAATGCACGACCAAATGAAGCATTTGTTTCACTTCAGTCTGAAATCCCATAGTTTGCTGCTTGCTAACCATTAAACACTCTCCCATGTATCGCATTTTTGTCGTAAGTGATATGAGTCTTCTTTAAAAGGAACTTATTTAATTAGAGAAAACTCGACTCTGATGGCCCTCGTATAGAAGGCAAAATCTTCTATTGGATAATATCTATTCCCCAATAAAAGACATGAAATACCTTGTTAATTATTTTCTCATATAGGGTTAATTTATCGAATTTCAAGGGCACCACATAATAAAAAACAGGTTTTCCCACACTTACTCTAAAAAATTAAAGCCAGCCATTGTTAATAACCCACCAGAATGTATGATTAATATCTTGCCTTTCAGTTGCTTTTTTTCTATATATTTTCTTGTTTCATAGAATAACTTGGCAGAATAAATTGGGTCTGCCAAAATCCCTTCCTCATAAGCCAATTTTTTGATTTCTTCTTTAATCGTGTGATTCAAGGCTCCAAATGATTTTGCTGTTGTAGGATAAAAACAGCAATAATTACCTGAAGTTGTGCCCAACCAACACTTCATTTTTTCTTTAAAAATCCTCTCGTCATCGGCTAGTAATAAAACATGAATTAGTCCCTCATGCTGTAATTCATAAAAACCTCTAATCAAAGCAATTGCTGAGAAACCTGTTCCTGCATCAATAAAGACATGGTCAAAAGCAAAGCCCAGAGTCCTTTCATTATATACAATATCCTTTGCCAGAGACAGAGCACCCTCCATGGATTCAATGACATTGGCTCCTTCATATAAAATATAATTAGGTTCTTTCAAAGTACTGCAATAACGCTCCGCTAACTCATTAACTTGATGCCATTCTTCTCGATTTACCCAAACAATTTCCTGATCTCGAAGAAAAAGAAGGCTTAATTTAAAATTACCCTGAATTTTCGAATGAGTAGGTTTAATTAAAAAGGTCGTAACCTGCAGTTGGGATTCCCTTGCCACCTGCAATGCGGCTAATAAATTATTAGATTGAGGGCCTGCAATAATAATCAAATGGCGAATATCTTTCTCTTTTAGAAAAGGGATTAAACTGGCGTATTTTCTTATTTTTGAGCCATTAATACCACAACCTAACTCATCGTCTCTTTTGATATAGCACTCTACCCCCTGACTAGGAAAATGGTTAAGACGATGGACTCGACTAGTTAAATTCCACATTATAATACCGATTAATATAAGCTTTAAAATTTGCAAATAAAGTCTTAATGAATTCGAATAAAATTCAAACAATTTTGATCAGATGTTTCTTTATCAAAATGATAACCCGATTCAGCAAATTTCTTAATTTGATCTAAAGAATCTATCCTATTCTGCATCATGTATTTCGCCATTATACCTCTGGCTTTTTTGGCAAGAATACCAATCATTTTCAAATCATTATTCTTTTGCTCATAAAAATTAATGGTCACAACGGGATAGTTTAACTTCTCTTTATCTACTACTTTAAAATACTCAGTTGATGCCAGATTAATAAGAATGGGATTATTATGGCGGGCTAATATCAAATTCAAGAAACCCGTAATTGTTTCACTCCAAAATGCATACAGATTCTTACCTTCAGGATTTTCTAAATTGACCCCCATCTCTAGTCTATAAGGTTGAATTCTATCCAGAGGTCTTAACAAACCATATAAACCAGATAAAATTCCCAAATGGATTTGGGCATACTGAATATCTTCTGGCGCCCAGGTCACCGCATTGAGTCCTTGATATACATCTCCCTGAAACAAAAACAACGCAGGATAGGAAAGGTTGAGGGGATTATTTTTAAGATCAAAATCTTGATATCTATTATAGTTTAATTGAGCGAGTTCTTTAGATAAATCCATTAGCTTTGCAATTTGCTCAATTGATTTGGATTTCATTATTTTTACCAATTGTGAAGTTTTATCAACCAATAGAGGATCGGTGGTTTCTTTAGAATAAGGTGTTGATATATTTAATAGCTTCTTAGCGGGTGATAATAAAGTTAACATAAATAACTGCCTTAAATTAGAATCTATGATTTTTCTTATAAACAATTGCACTAACCATGTATCTCAGGCAAGCACTGCTCTAGTTAGCTTTTATATTTTTATTTCTGCCTTTAACCATACCTACCCGAGGCCTATGCATATATATTGTGATACTCTCACTTGTTTTGACTACTTCACCATTAGCATTTAGGACTTGAACAGCTATGGTGTGAGAGCCTCTGTAGATTCCATTTAATTGAAAAAGCAAATTAGGTTGTGGATCACCAAGCGGAGCTCCATCAAAAATAAGTTGCAAATTGTCTCCAGAAGACAAATCGGGTTCTATTTGAACAGCAACAACAACATATCCCTGGTTATTCCGAATTGTTGCCTCATTCTGAGGCTGAATAATTTCTAGCCTGGTATATTTTTCCTCTTCTTCCTTTTTCACTTCCTTTGGTTCAGAAGAACCACCTGATCCATTCTCAGGTGGTGTGTAGGTTTGAGTCTCAGGAATTTTTACTTTTTCAGCGCCTTCATGAGGCTTATCGCTGAAATGAACAACACCCTGACTATCGGTCCATTTATAAATTTGCGCATGAGAACAGCAAATTATCATCATTAAAAGGACAAATGACACCAGTTTGTTCATATGAGCTGAGTCCTTAGAGGCTATAATATAACTCAAATTCAAAAGGATGAGTCAAACTTCTGATTTTAGTAATTTCCTCTTCCTTCATTTGAATGTAGTTATTAATAAAGTCTTTGGTAAACACATCACCTTGTAACAAGAATTCATGATCAGCACGCAAGTGATCCATCGCCATTTCCAAAGAAGAGCACACGGTTGGCACATCGACAAGCTCCTCAGGTGGCAAATCATAAAGATCTTTATCCATAGGTTGACCAGGGTGAATTTTCTTTTGGATACCATCTATTCCTGCCATCATCATTGCAGAAAAAGCAAGATATGGATTCGCTGTAGGATCTGGGAAACGCACTTCAATGCGACGGGCTTTAGGGTTACTGACGTGTGGAATTCGAATCGCTGCTGAACGATTTCTAGCGGAATAAGCCAATAGCACGGGGGCTTCAAATCCAGGTACTAATCTCTTATAGCTATTAGTAGAAGGATTGGTAAATGCATTCAAAGCACGAGCATGTTTAATAATGCCACCTATGAAATATAAGGCAGTCTCAGAAAGCCTGAATACTGGTCACCAGAAAAGAGATTATATCCATCTTTATAAAGTGACAAATGGCAGTGCATTCCACTTCCGTTATCCCCTACTAAAGGTTTCGGCATAAAGGTAGCCGTTTTGCCATAATTGTGTGCTACGTTATGAATCACATATTTTAGAATTTGCAATTCATCTGCCTTTTTAGTTAAGGTATTAAAACGAGTAGCCACTTCGCACTGATTCGCTGTCGCTACTTCATGATGATGTGCTTCAACGACTATTCCCAAAGATTGCAACGTCATGCAAATCGCTGAGCGAATATCATGAGAGGAATCAACAGGAGGAACAGGGAAGTAACCGCCTTTCAATGGAGGTCTATGGCCAATATTTCCACCTTCCATTTCCTTGCCAGAATTCCATTGAGCTTCTTCAGAATCAATTTTATAAAATGAACCACTAATACTGGTTTCCCATTGCACGTTGTCAAAGAGAAAGAATTCAGGTTCTGGCCCAACATAGACACCATCAGCAATTCCTGTAGAGCGCAAATAATTTTCTGCACGCTGAGCGAGAGAGCGTGGACACCTGTCATACCCCATCATTGTCTGAGGATCAACCACATTACATCGTATGAATAACGTGTTGTCCTGAAAAAACGGATCAAGCTGTACTGAAGTTAAATCTGGTATTAAAGCCAAATCTGATTGATGAATTTTCTGCCAACCTTTGAAAGATGATCCATCGATCATTTTTCCATTTTCAAGAAAGTCTTCGTCAACAGCCGAAACAGGTATTGTAATATGTTGCTCTTTTCCACGAATATCTGTAAATCTTAAATCCACAAACTTTGCATCGTTTTCTTTAATAGCGTCAAGCACTGCATTTTTAGTCATCATTAGTCTCCAGGATAGTCCGCCCTATAGTTTACCTTAAGTGACTTATTAAACCCAATAGATTAAACTCTATACTTTTAATTTTAACTAAAATAATATGGGCGCATACCAATATCAAGCGCTAAAAGCAAATGGCAGCGTGCGTAAAGGGGTCATAGAAGCCGATTCCGAACGTCATGCACGCCAATTACTACGTGAGCAAGGGCTAATTCCTACACAAGTACAAACATTGGCTCAACAACGCACCGCTGCGAGTAAAAGTAAAATCTCTGCTGCTGATTTGTCATTGCTTACGAGACAACTGGCTACGCTGCTTGCTGCGGGCATCCCTGTTGAGGAATCATTGCGCGGTGTCAGCGAACAAACAGAAAAAGATAAGGTAAGAGAGCTTATTATTGGAGTTCGTGCCAAAGTTCTTGAGGGGTATGGTTTAGCTCAGGCAATGGCCCAGTATCCTAATGCCTTTCCGGAACTCTACCGAGCTACAGTCGGTTCAGGAGAACAGACAGGACGTCTTGATATCGTTTTAGAAAAACTAGCTGATTATACTGAAAAACAACAACAAACACGCCAGAAAGTTCAGCAAGCATTGATTTATCCTTTACTCATGATCATTGTTTCTACTGCGATCATCAGTTTTTTACTTACTTTTGTTGTTCCTAAAATTATTGACGTATTTACCGAAAGTGGACAAACTTTGCCACCTATGACTCAAATACTTATTAACCTTAGCCAATACATCAAAGCTTATGGTTTGTATACTTTGTTAGCTTTGATTCTGATTTTGATTGGGTTTAAAAAGAGTCTAAGTAATGTAAAAATAAAAACAGCTTGGCATAAATTAATACTTAAGCTCCCTATTGTTTCCTATCTGGTCAAGACAATCAATGTTGCCCGATATATTCACACTTTTGGAATTTTATTTGCTGCCGGAGTGAGTGTACTTGAAACCATGCGCGTTTCAGCAAGCCTGGTAACCAATCTTGTTATGAGACAAGCATTCGATACAGCCACTCTCAGAGTAAGAGAAGGCAGTGGAATCAATGAAGCCCTTAAAGAAACAGGATTCATTAGTCCTATGGCCATACATTTGATTGCCAGCGGTGAAAAGAGTGGTCAACTTTCAGATATGATGGAACGTTCAGCTACTCACTTGGACAATGAAGTCAATCGTCTCATTGATACTTCATTAACACTTTTGGAGCCTATGGTTATTCTTTTAATGGGTGCTGTAGTTTTGTTCATTGTTCTTGCTACCTTATTGCCTATTTTTTCAATGGAGCAATTGGTGACTTAACTATATCGAATTTCACTGTGTCCAGCTTCACCAACTTCTAATCCAAAATCTATTAGGCTTCTTTCGAAACTCTACTGTCATGGAGAATTGCTTTGTCGATAGGTGCTCGAATCCTCATGTACTAATGAATACATTGCGGTTCTGTGCCCCGTTTCACCTCACACTCCTCTCATGGTAGCGGTTTCGAAAGAAGCCTATTCATAGCAAGCAATATTTGTGTTATAATTTAACATTTCGTTTTAAGAGGTACACAAATGAATCGACAAAAGGGCTTTTCTTTGATTGAAATTATGGTTGTCGTCGTCATATTAGGGATATTGGCATCCATAGTTGTTCCCAAAATCATGGGACGACCAGATGAAGCACGTAAAGTAAAAGCCAAGCAAGATGTTTTAGCTATTCAAAATGCTCTTGATCTGTATAAGCTTGATAATGGCACCTACCCCACTACAGACCAAGGATTAATGGCTCTGGTGGAAAAACCAAGCACGAATCCTGCCCCAACGAATTGGAAACAATATCTTAAATCATTACCGAAAGATCCATGGGGAAGAGAATATCTTTACTTAAACCCAGGACAACATACTGATGTAGATGTTTTCACTTATGGGGCAGCAGGACAGCCTGGCGGGACAGGGATAAATGCAGAAATTGGTAATTGGGATGACCACTCATAGGGGATTTACCCTAATAGAAATTCTGATTGTTATAGTGATTATAGGCATAACCTTGGGTTTGCCTTAATCGCTTTTGGTGATTTTGGTGAAAGCAAACGGATACAATTTTTAGCAGAACAATTAGTGAATAATTTAAATTTAGCACGACAGCAAGCTATTTTAGAGTCGAGCACACTTGGGTTAAAAATAGATAATACCAGTTATCAAATTCTGAAATTTCAAGACAATAAAGGATGGAACACTATCTCAAACAAAGGAATTTTTAAGCTTTATTATTTCCCCAAAAATACCGTCATTACTCTTAAAACAAATCACAGGCCCGCTCAAGGAGCTCCAGCAATTGTTATCACATCTTCTGGCGATATGACTCCTTTTACTTTAGAATTTGGTACTGATAAAGAAAAAGGGATAGTCAAACTAACAGGCAGTCACGATGGCAGCTTAAATTTTACCATGGCAAAACCCCAATGATGCCAAAATACAAATTACCCAAATTCATATATGGATTTACTTTGATTGAGGTCTTATTGGCTCTTGCTGTCATTGCCATTGCATTAACCGCCCTTCTTAAAGCAACAGCACAAAATACAGAAAATACTCATAGAATCAAAGAAAAAACAATTAGCCATTGGGTAGCGATGCAGGGTGTTGCAATGATTCAGTTAAACCTGCTACATACCTCTCAAAGCCAAGAATCAACTCAAGCAACTACTATGTTAGGGCAAAAATGGTACTGGAGAGCAAAAATCAGTGCCACCCCTATCAAACGGATGCAGCGGATAACCATTTCAGTCAGCCCAAAACAAACTGGCCCGTTTAGAGAGGAGTTGACAGCATTCAGGTATTTACCATGATTACGAATAGAGGATTTACCCTCATAGAAATATTAATCGCTCTCACTGTCTTCGCTATATTAGCGACTATTACGTCCTCAACTCTGTACTATGCATTCAATACCCGGACCCGAGTTAATGCCCAAGCAGAGCGTTTAAATGCACTTCAATTGGCCGTAAGCATTATTCAACAAGACACCTTTCAAACGGTAGAGCGTGCAATAAGAGGCAATGAAATGC
Source organism: Legionella norrlandica (assembly GCF_000770585.1). Lineage (GTDB taxonomy): Bacteria > Pseudomonadota > Gammaproteobacteria > Legionellales > Legionellaceae > Legionella > Legionella norrlandica. Next base: position 16,197 of record NZ_JNCF01000016.1, read on the forward strand.
GATTATTCCCCATATTTGTAGGTCAACCTCAATATCTTGAATTAACCAGAGACGGCTTTATTAATCCAAATAGCGCTGAAAAACGCAGTACTCTTAAACGAATCGCTCTTATCTGTCAGGATGACAAACTGATACGCAGAACATGGAGCACGTTAGATCCAATTGACAGAAACATCTATGAAGATAAGATTCTACTGGATAACATAACAGAATGTCACTTTAACTATTTAAATCAAAACTTACAGCCTCTCCCAGAATGGCGAGAACAAGCAATTACCCAAAATCAACGCAGAGAACCTTTGCCTAAAGCAATCCAAATGAATCTTAGCCTCAAAGACTGGGGCGAAATGAATATGCTTTTTATCATACCTGGAGCTCTCTATGTTTTTAACTAGATTGCTTGCAAAACCCATCTCTCCCCAAACTGTCTTAGTGTTTTCAAATAAGCCAAGGGAAGTCGGAACACAAGGATCCCGGAGAAAACCAAAACTCTCTTCCAAACAAAAAATGAAAGGGAGCGCTCTCTTGACTGCCCTATTTATTATGACATTAGTTGCAATAGTTGCTACTGCCATGAGCACCCGATTGCAATCCGATATTTATCGAACAAGATTGGTTATTACCCAAGATAAACTGTACTTTGCCACCCAGGCGGTTATGATCTGGGCTCTTAATGAATTACAGAATAAGAACAATCATTTTACTAAAACAAATGAACTAGGCATGGTCGCTCAATATCCTAAAAATATGGAAAATATTGACAATCAAATCCAAATAAGCGGCGGTCTTTATGATTTGCAAGCCCAGTTTAACCTCAATAACCTAATTGAAAAAAAATCTATCCCAACCTTTATGCACCTAATCAATCAAATCTACCCAAAAGCAACGGGCCTTGAGCGAGCTAATTTAGCGTTAGGAGTAAAACACTGGGTTCTTGCCTATAGCTTAGGGAGAGGAGAAGACATTTTTACTTCCTATTATCTCTCTCAAAAACCACCTTACTACCCAAGTCATCAACTCATCAAAAGTAAATCCGAGTTTCGCTTAGTGAAAGACGTGTCAGCACCAATTTACCTTACTCTTGAGCCTTTTATCACAGCTTTACCAGAATCAACCAGTATTAATATTAATACTGCATCAAAACCAATACTAATGTCATTAGGGGATGGACTTAATGACTCCCAAGTAAATGAATTAATAAAAGTTAGAGAAGAAAATGGTATTACTGATCTTAAAGACATTAGTGAGTTATTAAAAAAATTCAATATACCCAATGATCAAATTACTATTGAAAGTCAGTATTATCTCAGCGTTGCTTCTTCAAAAAGCGATGAATTTAACTTAGTTGTTTATTCATTGCTCAAACGCAGTCGTGACAGAAAAGGAAAGTTTTCTATCAGCGTTATTCGAGAAAGTATTAACAGCTTTTAGCAAAGTTCTGATGCAGAAAATAGGACGAACTTTTTCCTTTATCAACGTGAGTTCGATATAAGAAAAATCGGAGGTTTTGCTTGTATCGAACTGGATTATTTTGAATTAATTATCATAATTTTCTTGGCTTTCCAAGGGGCCCAGTTCCTTAATCATTTTATCAGCCTCTGACTTTTCTTGCTCGGTAAGCTTAGATTCTAAAGAACTGAGTTGTTTCGTGGCCTCTTCATTTTTATTTTCGGCAGCAATTTTAAGCCAAGCATACGCTTTCACTAAGCTTTTATTAACCCCTAGTCCTGCCAAGTACATATAACCTAACTTGGCCTGACCAACTGGGTTTCCTTGTTTTGCTGCTTTGCCAAACCAATAAGCAGCCTGTTGATAATCTTTGTCAACTCCAGTACCAGTTAATAATAATTGTCCTAATTGAGCTTGTGCTTCCGGTTGTCCTTTTTCAGCAGCAGATTGATACCAATAGACTGCTTTTGTCGGGTCGGCATCTACTCCATAACCCTTCAGATAATAATAGGCTAAATAGGTTTGAGCGTTAACATGCCCATGATTGGCCGCTTGAGAAAACCAATAAAAGGCAGCCTTATCGTCAGGAGCCACACCTCCTTCCTGTCCAGTATATAATAATCCTAAGCTATATTCACCCTTCTCATCTCCCTGTTCCGCTGCTTTCTGATACCACTCAAACGCTTTGGTTATGTCTTTTGGAGTTCCTTTTCCCATCATATACTGATAACCCAGATTGACTTGAGCTTTACTATAACCTTGATCAGCTGCTTTCTTAAACCAGACGAATGCTTTCTCGTCGTTGGCAGGAACTCCATCCCCAGTGGCATACATTAGCCCTACATTTCTTTGGGCAATTGGATTTCCTTGCTCTGCAGCCTTCATATACCACTTAAACGCTTCTGCAAAATCCTGAGGAACCCCCTTCCCCGTATCATACATAAATCCCAAACTTAACTGAGCCAAGGCATTATTCTTATCAGACGCTTTTTGATACCAGTTTCTTGCTTCTTCATAATTGGTTGTCACACCATAGCCATATTGATACATACGCCCCAATAAATACATGGCTTCCTCATTACCGTCTTTCGCTGCCTGCATCAAATGCGGATAAGCCGTAGTGTAGTCGCCATTTTCGAACGCAGCAAAGCCTACCAATTCATCAGCAAAAACAGTGCTATTAATTGCCAATAACAGAGCTAAGAAAAAACCACGCATACTGGCTCCATTTCTATATCCTGTTAATTTAAGAGTAGAATAAAGAAACAACAAAGCAAGTTATTTAACGCGGAAATTGTTTGGCTTCTAATTCAATTTCCACCCAAATTCTTTTTCAATATATTTAATAAATTAAAAGATGGAGAAGAGATAGGTGATGTTGAAACAATAATTAGCTCAATTTTAACATCAAAACCTGTTTTTCCTCATTACGAATTAGGGGAAGGATTGGATAAGATCAGGGACAAGATCGTACAACTCGATGGTTAGGACTAAAAACAAGTTCAGTTTCTGCATTTGAAAAAATGGTTAAAGAAGCTGAAAAAAGCTTTGAATCCCCTCATCAAAGCTTTAGAAATCTTCAATATGAGATAATGTTTACAACACTACTGCCAGCCTGCAGGTTGGGTCATTTGGCCTGAGGTTAGTAATTTCAACAAATCACTTATTGGATCAGGATGCCCCACCTACTTGCTACTTGCTGAATAGATAATCCTCTTATTTTAAGCTAGAGAGCCTCAAATATTGCTGCAGCGCCCATTCCTGTGCCAATACACATGGTAACCATACCATAGCGGCCTTTTGTTCTTCGTAACCCATGTAACAATGTCGCAGTCCTTATAGTACCTGTTGCTCCTAGAGGATGTCCTAAAGCAATAGCTCCGCCAACTGGGTTGACTTTTTCTTTGGGTAGATCAAGCTCCTTAATAACAGCTAAAGCCTGGGCAGCAAACGCTTCATTCAACTCAATCCAATCCAATTGATCCAGTGTAATTCCAGCACGCTTTAATGCAAGAGGGATCGCCTTTACTGGTCCAATCCCCATAATCTCGGGAGGAACACCAGCCACGGCAAAACTCATTAAGCGTCCTAAAGGCTTTAAATCATATTGTTTTAAAGCCTCCTCGCTAGCAAGTAAGGCAATACCTGCACCATCACTCATCTGCGAACTATTTCCGGCAGTGACTGTGCCGTTTAATGCAAATACTGGCTTCAATCGAGAAATCACTTCAAAGGAAGTATCTGCTCTGGGGCCTTCATCCTTACCCACCAATTTTCTCTTTATTTCGACTTTGGAAGTTTCTAAATCCGCGTATCTTATTGATATCTCAATAGGACTGATTTCTGCATTAAAATCCAATCGCTCTTGAGCAGCGATCGCTTTCCGATGGCTTTCTATAGCAAATTCATCTTGTTGTTCACGGCTAATTTCCCATCGTTTCGCTACAGTTTCTGCAGTGATACCCATACCATACGCTATGGCCACATGCTCATTATTAAATATTGTAGGATTTGCAGTGTACTTATTTCCTCCCATAGGAACCATAGACATACTTTCAACGCCGCCACCTAGAGTTAAGTGAGCTTCACGATTACGTATAGCATCTGCTGCAGTAACTATACTTTGTACGCCAGAAGAGCAAAAACGATTAATCGTCATTGCAGGGACAGATTGAGGCAAATCAGCCAATAAAGATGCAATCCTTGCCACATTCATGCCTTGTTCAGCTTCCGGCATGGCACAACCTATTACCACATCCCCTACTTCTTGCCAATCAATATCCTGATGTCTATGCATTAAACATTTTATAGTATGCGCTAATAAATTATCAGGTAATGTATTCTTAAAAACACCTCTTGGTGCTTTACCTACCGGGGTGCGTAACACATCAACCACATATACGTCAGTCATCACAATTCTCCTTGCTTAATTACGCAGTGGCTTACCAGTCTCTAATAGATGACTGATTCTGGCCTGAGTTAATGAGGTGTTGGCAAGCTTTACGAACGCGTCTCTTTCTAATTTTAGCATCCATTGTTCATCAACCAATGTCCCATAATTAACATCTCCACCACAAAGAACTCTTGCTAATTCGTTAGCCAGGAAATAATCATGCTGCGATATAAACCCACCTTCCAGCCAATTCACTAAACCAGATTGGAGACGAGCATGCCCTTCAATACCAGCCACTTTAAACCGCTGTATACTCAAAGGTGGGAGATAATTAGCCGCTTGCATAGTTTTAATTTTAGTCAAAGCAACATATAAAACTTCATCAGCGTGCATGACAATAGTATCATTTGAGCGTAAATATCCCATATTCCTAGCATCCAATGCACTTTGAGCGACTTTAGCAGTTGCAATTTGTTGGAAAACAGGTAATAGGAAAGAGACTAAATCAACGTTCTCTGCCTGCTGAGCCACACGCATTGCCATTTCTTTGCAACCACCACCAGCCGGAATTACACCTACCCCAGCCTCAACTAATCCTGGATAAGCTTCAAAAGCGGAGACAACGGCGTCGCACTGCATCATTAATTCGCAACCCCCACCTAATGCGCGCCCTCTTAATGCAGCAATTGTTGGAATAGAACTATATTTTAAGCGCGTTGCTATCTGTTGGAATTGTTTAACCATATTTTCAAGAGCTTGGCTAGTTCCATTCATTAGCAATTGAGAAACACCTCGTAAATCAGCTCCAGAGCTAAAATTAGAGGCATCTGATTGATAAACAATTAATCCCTGGCAATTCTTCTCCGCGATGTCTATGGCAGCCTCCAATCCATCAAGAACAGATTGACCAATTGTATTGGCTTTACTTTTAAAATTAATGACTGCTACATCGTCTTTGAGGTGCCATAAGCAAACACCCTCATTTTCATAAATGACATTAATAGGATGGTGAGATTCCTTTAAGACTCTATCGTGAAAAAACTGCTTGTGATAAACAGGCAAATGACTTCTAGCCTGATAATTATTGCTGTGTGGCGAATAAGCTCCGTCCTTAGTATAAAAGGCTTCAATCTCAGACAACCAACCTGGCAATTTGGCGCTGCTTAATGCCGTATTATCTTGTATTGAATGTTCAATTTGCTGAGTTACACTTTGTAATTCAGAAAGTTGCCACGTTTCGAAAGGTCCTTGTGACCAACCAAATCCCCAGCGAATTGCCAGATCAACATCTCTTACATTTTCTGCAATATCCTCTAAATGATAAGCACAGTAATGGAATAAATCTCTGAAGCAGGCTGCTAGAAATTGGGCTTGTTTATTGGTTGAAGTCATTAAGTTTTTCATTCGCGCCTCAGGGTCTATGATGCGCATAATAGCCTTCAGCTCGTCACTGACCTCAGTCTTAGCTGGTCTGTATTGTCCAGTTTTAATATCGTAAACTTCTATTGTTTTGCCATTTTTTCTATAAATCCCTTGGCCTGATTTTTGCCCTAAGTGCCCCTCCTTGATTAAACCATTTAACCAATCGGGTAATGTGAACAAGCGATACCATGGATCATCCGCCAGTTGGGACTGCATGGTATTAATAACGTGTTGCATAGTGTCCAAACCCACAACATCCATAGTTCGAAATGTCGCAGATTTTGGTCTGCCTAGTAATGGTCCTGTTAAAGCATCTACTTCATCAAAACCCATATCCATTGCAAGAGTATGGTGCATAGTTGTTAATAATGAAAAGACACCTATTCGATTCGCAATAAAATTAGGGGTATCTTTAGCTCTTACTACTCCCTTTCCTAAACGGCTTGTTAACCAAGTTTCCAATTGGTCAAGTAATTTGGGAGATGTGGATTTAGCTGGGATGAGTTCTGCCAAATGCATATAACGTGGGGGGTTGAAAAAATGAACGCCGCAAAAATTCTCCCTGAATTGAGTAGGCAAAACATGACAAAGACTATTGATACTTAGCCCTGAGGTGTTGCTTACCAGAATAGATTTTTCTGATAGATAAGGAGAAATTCGATTATATAAATCTTCTTTCCAATCAAGACGTTCAGCTATTGCCTCAATGATTAGATCACAGGAGGATAAATCACCTAGGTCTTCTTCGTAATTTTTTGCCTGGAGTAATTCGGCTGTTTGTGGTGCTGCAAGAGGAGTTGGTTTTAGCTTGCCTAAATTAGTAATGGCTTTATGTACCAGTCCATTTTTAGGGCTTTCTTTTGCAGCCAAATCAAATAATAAGGTCTCTATTCCAGCATTCACACAATGTGCTGCAATTTGAGCACCCATAACACCTGCCCCTAAAACCGCAATTTTTTTAATGAAAAAAGGCTCCTGCATTGCTATTTCCTCGCGTTGGTTATATATCCAAAACTTCAAAATACTAGGTTTAGCTGATTGAATTTTAGTATTTACTGCGCATATCTGCTCCCTCACGGGATCGCGGCTCAGCTTGAAAAATAATCTGAGCAGTGACCGTAAGGAAGCGGATAATATGCCTTATTCAACAAAAAAGCCTAGCAAGCCTCTTGAAGTCCTTTGGATACAGATTAATGCTTTTATTGATATGCAATTGTCTTCTGATCATAGAACTAAATAGCCTACTCACTATGATTTCCATTTCTATTAAGACAAATTAAAGCGAATCCCTTGAGCCAAAGGTAATTCATCTCCCCAGTTAATAGTATTAGTTTGCCGTCTCATATAGGCCTTCCAAGAATCAGATCCTGACTCACGCCCGCCACCAGTTTCTTTTTCACCGCCAAATGCGCCTCCTATTTCAGCGCCAGAAGTGCCAATATTAATATTGGCAATACCACAATCACTTCCACAAGCGCTTAAAAAGGACTCTGCATTTTTTAAATTTTGGGTAAATAAGGCAGAAGACAATCCTTGGGGAACTCCATTATGTAAAGCTATCGCCTCTTCCAAAGTACGATAGGACATTACATAAAGAATTGGCGCAAAAGTCTCTTCCTGTACAATATCCCAGTCATTTTTAACATCACAAACCAGGGTAGGTTGAACAAAAGAGCCTGGTTGTTTTAGTGCTTCACCGCCAAAAACAATTTGGCCACCAGCTTCTTTTATTCTACTAATTGCTTTTTTAAATTGTTCAACAGCTTGCTGATCAATTAAAGGTCCCATTAAGTTTTTGCTATCAAGAGGATCCCCAATTGCTATTTGCTCATAGGCATGTTGTAGTCTTTTAATAACATCTTGATATTTTGATTCATGAACAAATAAACGTCGTGTAGTGGTACAACGTTGACCAGCAGTACCTACTGCACCAAACACTATGGCAGGAATAGCCAGGCGCAAATCAGCAGACTCATCAAGAATAATAGCATTATTTCCACCCAACTCCAGGATGCTTTTGCCAAGCCGAGATGCCACTTTTGCTGCGACCTGTCGACCAACTGCCGTTGAGCCGGTAAAAGAGATAAGCGGAATTCGCTTATCATCCACCATTGCTTCAACTACATCGTGCGATTTAGGAATAACTAGACTGAATATTTCAGGGCAGTTATTTTCTTGCAGTACTTGATTACAAATATGTTGAACAGCCACAGCACAAAGAGGAGTTTTTGCAGATGGCTTCCAAATAGTCACATTCCCGCAAATGGCGGATAAAAAAGCATTCCAAGACCATACTGCAACAGGGAAATTAAAGCTGAAATGACGCCAACAATCCCGTAGGGGTGCCATTGCTCATACATTCTGTGGTTAGGCCGCTCCGAATGCATGGTATTTCCATATAACATTCTTGATTGACCTACGGCAAAGTCAGCAATATCAATCATTTCTTGAACTTCACCATCGCCTTCTTGCTTTGATTTACCCATCTCTAGTGAAACCAGGCTTCCCAGACTGTCTTTTTGCTCTCTAAGAGCCTGGCCTATTTGCCTGATGATTTCACCTCGCTTTGGAGCTGGTACCTTTTTCCAAGCTTGTGCTGCTTTTTCTGCCCGCAGCATTACTCGCTCATAATCTTCAATTGTACAGGTTGCGATTTCGGCAAGCTTATTCCCATTGCTTGGGTTAAAAGATTCAAGAATATGATTGTGGCTTTCACTATGCCAACCATGCCCACTAAAAGCGCCAGGGTTTACTGGTTTAATATTTAAGCGATTTAATAAGTCCATAAACACTCCTAGGCGTAGTATTGTCCAAAGCGATTTTTCAATACTTGAAACAATTTAAAATTCTCTTGCAGAATAAGCCCTTTATACTCATTCTCTTGCCCCAGTACCAAGTCGACAACAGCACATACACCTGATGCCGTACTAACCTGAATTGCAGACCACTCCAGACCTCTAATCATGGCTGGATAAATTTTCTTAACATAACTTTTTTCAGTTAATTCACCTTGTTTAATACCTTCTACAGTAACATAGACTATCACAATATCCTGGTAGGTTTTTGGAATAGCATTCTCTAATATTCTCTTTAACGTAGCACGATCCTCATTTAATCGTAAGTCATTCATTAAGAAGCGCATTTTTTTACAATGACCAGGATAACGCATGGTTTTGTAATTCATCGATTGCACTTTCCCAGCGTATAATTCAGCCAAACTTCCCAAACCGCCTGACGTGTTAAACGCTTCATACTCACAACCATCAATTTGAATTGACTCCAATCCTTCAAGAGGAGCCATTACTACATCCTTGCCACCTTCTATTCCATAGCAAGGATTACCGTACTCATTAATGACCCCATCAGTTGACCATGTTAATGAATAGTGGAGTGCATTATTAGCTCGTTGCGGAGTGCTCCCACTCGCAATTTTGCATGATGGCATTTGTCAAATTCTTGCATCAAACTATTTGCTGCAATACTGATAAAACCTGGTGCTAAACCACATTGAGGAACAAAAGCTGTTTCAGCATTTTGAGCGATTGCTTTTACCGCTTCTGTGACAGAAGTATCTTCAGTTAAATCAAAATAATGGGCTTTAGCAGCTTTAGCAGCTCTGGCTACATGAGTATTTAAAAAATAAGGAAGACTAGAAATAACGGCAATAATATTATGTTTTTCTAGATAAGCTCGTGTAGATTGTTCATCTTTAACATCCAATGCCACTGTTTTAATTTCAGGTAATGCAGTTAATAACCTTGTTACATCAGAGCCACTAAACTCTACATCTGCCAAATGGACTTGATAAGACCCACTATCAGCCAATAGACAAGCAATTAAGCTACCTATCTTTCCTGCACCGGTAATCATTACGTTGTACATACAATCAATCCTTCTCCTTTGTAAAACCTGATAATCCTACACAAATTATTAAAGATTAGATAGATCAAAAGTTAAATCAATGCAGAAATACAAAAAGCATAATCGCTGCAACACTTGACCTATCAGTCTTACTCATTTATCTTGACCATTTTAATCACGTCAACCTTGATCATGAAGCAAGCGGCTTTAACGAATCCCCTAGCAATAGATTCTCCAGCACGAAGTGAGTACTTCAGAGTTATTGCTGTATTTTTTGCAGGTTTATTAGTACCGCTTGGATTCGCACCCTTCCATCTGCCAGGAATAGCAATTCTAAGTCTGGCATTTCTATTTTCCGAGCTTCTTCAATGTACTGACAAACGCGGATTCCTTCTCGGCTTTGTATATGGACTAGGTTATTTTGGCACTGGAGTATCCTGGGTTATCATTAGTATTCATGATTATGGGCAGCTGGATTATTTTCTTTCGGGGCTCGTCACATTACTATTTATTATATATCTCTCTTTATTTCCTGCTTTGGTTAGTTTCTTTTTTAAACTACTGTCATCCAAATGCAATACATTCCTTACTATGCTTTTATTCAGTACCCTTTGGTGTTTTGGAGAATTCTTTCGCTCTAAATTATTTACAGGATTCCCCTGGCTATTAATTGGCACGACGCAGATTGACACTCCATTGAAATATATTGCCCCAATAATTGGTATTTATGGTCTTAGCCTCATTTGCTCGTTCCTTGCCACGCTATTAATTCTTGCGATTCGAGACAATACAATCAAACGATTTTATTATGTTAGCACTTTTGTCTTAATTTTTATTTTGCCATCTTTAGGAAAGAATATTCACTGGACAGAAACCAAGAAAGATCCAATTTCTATTGGTGCTATTCAGCCCAATCTCTCAATGAGGGATAAATGGGATGAAACTCTGTTCTGGAATTTATTAAAATATTATGAAAAAGCAACCAACAAATTATTAGGAAAAAACTTAATTGTTCTTCCTGAATCAGCCATCCCTTTACCTGAAAGTTATGTTGAAGATTATTTACTGAAACTGCATAAAAAAGCATTGAGAGCAAAAAGCAGTTTACTTGTGGGAATCTTGCAACCCACAAATAACGAAGAAACTAATTTTTACAATTCCATCATCGGATTAGGAGAGGCAACCGGGAGTTATGTGAAACGTCAATTAGTCCCATTCGGAGAATACATCCCAAAACCTTTCGTAGCCATTAATCGATGGCTAAATCTCCCTGAGCCCAATGTGATTCCCGGCAAAGCAACTCAAGCATTAATTAATGTTAATAGTCACCCTATTGCCAGTTTAATTTGCTATGAAATCGCTTACCCACACATCTTAAGGCTACAGATGCCTATGGCTCAATGGATCGTGTCGGTTAGCGATAATGGTTGGTTTGGCCATTCTTTAGCTAGCTATCAACAATTACAAATGGCGCAAATACTATCCTTAATGACAGGACGCTATCAAATCGTTGTAAACAATGATGGGTTATCCTCAGTCATTAATGATCAAGGTTCTATTGTAGAAGGACTACCTGCTTTTGACTCTGGGATATTACAAACAAATATTTTCCCTGCTCAAGGTAGCACTCCCTGGATTATTTGGAGCGACTACCCAGTGATTATTTTTTGCTCTATTTTTTTTATTTTTATACTGCTTTTGCATTTTAACCTACTTAGCGAAAAAGAATCTATTGCTGGCAAAGGCAAGAGGGGGTATCCTTAGCGATTCCGTGTTATTAAATTTATTGGACTATGGATAATACCTATACCCCCCAAGAAGTTGAAGAACAAGCACAACAATATTGGCATAAAAAGCAATCGTTTAACGTTACTGAAGATTTAAACAAAGAGAAATTTTATTGTTTATCCATGTTTCCTTATCCCAGTGGAACACTACACATGGGGCATGTACGAAACTATACTTTAGGCGATGTGATAGCCCGTTATCAGCGTGCATTAGGGAAAAATGTTCTTCAACCTATAGGATGGGATGCTTTTGGGCTGCCTGCTGAAAATGCTGCCATCAAAAATAAAATCCCACCTGCAGAATGGACTAGAAAAAATATTGCTGCCATGAAAGAGCAATTTTTACGTTTAGGAAATGCTTATGACTGGAAAAGAGAAATCACTACTTGTGATCCGGAGTATTACCGTTGGGAACAATGGTTTTTCATCCGTCTATTCGAAAAAGGATTAGTTTATAAAAAGAACGCTGTTGTTAACTGGGATCCTGTTGATCAAACAGTGCTTGCTAATGAGCAGGTGGTTGATGGTCGCGGATGGCGCTCCGGTGCTTTAGTTGAACGCAAAGAAATCCCCCAATGGTTTATTAAGATTACCTCCTATGCTGATGAGCTGTTAATTTCTTTGGATACTTTGGATGAATGGCCTGCCCAAGTAAAACAAATGCAGCGTAATTGGATTGGCAAGTCTATAGGCACAGAAATTTATTTTAATGTTAACAACTATCCCAAACGGCTAAAAATCTATACTACTCGACCAGATACTCTGATGGGAGCTACTTATCTTGCTGTAGCGACAGATCATCCTTTAGCAAAAGAAGCTGCTTCTAATAATAAAAAAGTTCAGGAATTTATTGACAGTTGCCAAGGCGTTAAAATGGCTGAAGCAGAGCTGGCAACTATGGAGAAAAAAGGCGTTGATACAGGAATGACAGCAATTCATCCTATAACTGGTCAAGAATTACCAATATGGGTAGCCAACTTTGTTCTCATGCAATATGGTTCTGGGGCTGTCATGGCAGTACCTGCACATGATCAACGCGATTGGGAATTTGCTCAAAAATATAAATTGTCTTTAAAGCAAGTCATCAAACCAATCAATGGAACACATGATTTTACTCACTCAGCCTATACAGAAGAAGGAATCCTGATAAACTCAAATCAATTTGACAACTTACCTTCTACTGAAGCGATTCAAGTAATAACTCATTTCCTGGAAGAAAATGAGACTGGCAAGGCTACGATTAATTATCGTTTGCGAGACTGGGGGGTTTCCAGACAAAGGTATTGGGGAACACCTATACCGATGATAATATGTGAGCAGTGTGGTGTTGTCCCTGTTCCAGATGAAGAATTACCCGTGGTATTGCCAGAGAATGTTGATTTTACTGGCCCAGGTTCTCCTCTTGCTCAATGCAAAGAGTTTGTAAATGTTTCTTGTCCTAAATGTGGTCAGGATGCCACTCGTGAAACAGATACTTTTGACACCTTTGTTGAATCGTCCTGGTACTATGCTCGCTTTGCATGTAAGGGGCAAGAAAATGCCATGCTTGATGATCGGGCTAAATATTGGACCCCTGTTGACCAATATATTGGGGGAATTGAGCACGCAGTTATGCACTTATTATATGCACGGTTCTTTCATAAACTCATGCGGGATGAAGGGTTAGTTAATTCTGATGAACCATTTAAAGCTTTATTAACACAAGGCATGGTCTTAAAAGATGGTCATAAGATGTCAAAATCAGTAGGCAATGTAGTTGATCCCAATCATCTGATTGACACTTATGGAGCTGATACAGCGCGTCTATTTGTTATGTTTGCCTCTCCTCCTGATCAATCATTAGAATGGTCTGATTCTGGGGTTGAAGGCGCACACCGCTTTTTAAAACGAATTTGGGCTTTTTGCCATCAGTACAGAGATATGCTCATTGATATCAATGACACTATCTTAAGTGGCAATGGTCATGTGGATTGGCAAGATGCTGAATCACGCCTAAAAAAATCACGCCACATCGTTCACCAAATACTTGCTCAAGCAACTCATGACTACGACCGAAATCAATTCAACACAGTTGTTTCAGGTTGCATGAAGCTATTTAACGAAATATCTAGTTATTCTATTGAAACTGAAAATGATAAATTTTTTATTCATTCCAGTATCAGTATATTACTCAGATTATTAGCTCCAATTACCCCACATATTTGCCATTGTCTCTGGCAACAACTGGGTTTTGATAAGGCAATAATTGATTCTCCATGGCCTAAAGTAGATAAGAGTGCTCTCAAAACAGATGAAGTGGACTACGTTGTACAAGTTAATGGAAAGTTAAGAGCCCAATTTACCGCAAGTACTGATGCCTCGGAAGAAGAGTTAATTGCCGCTGCTAAGGAGCATGCTCATAACTTTGTGGCAAATCTCACTATTAAAAAAGCGATTGTGGTTCCACATAGGCAATTAATAAACCTGGTTGTTGGCTAAAATGAAATGAATAAATTGGATTTAGAACTTATTCCAGAACCTGCGAAATATTTTGCGCACTCGAATAAACCAAGGATGGCATTACCTCTGTTTGCAAAACGCCTTGGAATTGTCAGAAAGGCTTTGAGTTTCAGCAAATGCATCGCATCTCTTATAGTGCTCTTATGTTTGACATCTTGCGGCTTTCATTTGCGAGGAATGATAGACATTCCAAAATGGCTGAATAATGTTGCAATTATTTCTAACGACGGGAATAAAGAACTCACTTCTTTGCTCAAATCTCAGTTAGAAGGATATCAAATTGATATTAACCCGGAACCAGCACGTGCAACATATTGGTTAATTATTAAAAATTCAAATTTACAGCAGCAAATTGTCAGTATTGGTGCCAGTACTAATCCAAGGCAATATCAATTAATCTTGACTGTTGAGTTTATGTTACAGACACCTAAAGGCCAGATCATTAGTCCCTCAAGAAAAGTTGCAGTAAATCGGCAACTCACTGTAAATAATGACAGAATCCTTGGATCTAATGAAGAAGAGGCTCTCTTAGTCAGTGAAATGAGACATGATGCTGTTATTCAAATCATTAATCGCTTAAGTCGACAACAATAGAGGAGTACTTATATAAACAGAAAGTTCCTTCATTGCGAGCATAAGCAAGACAATCCAACAGATTTTAGCTTAAAAATCAATGAGATCTGAATACAATGCAAATTAATCAACTAGCCCTTACTCAGCTGTTACAAAAAAAAGCATTCCCTCTTAATATAATTATTGGTCAGGACACCTATCTTATAGATGAGACATTAAACAAATTAAAAGCCACATTTAAAAAATCATCTGAATGTGATGAGAAAACACTGTCTATTCAATCCCCAGAAGATTGGCGTATTGTCATTGAAGAGGCGAATAATTATTCCTTATTTTATCAAAATATTATTTTGACTATTTTTTTTGACAAAAAAACGATGGATACCACAGGAAAAAAAATTCTCGGTGAGTATCTGAAATCGATAAATTCACGCAGTTTTATTATCATCAGAGCCCCTAACCTATCTTTAAAACAACTACAATGGTTAGCGAATGAAGAGCAGGCACTGGTTGTCAGTGCACAACCACTCCATCCAGAAGCAATGAAAAAATGGATTGATAGCCAATTAAAATTAAACGCTCTCAATTTTGATCCCGGCATCCCTGAATTAATTTATCAATATACAAAGGGAAATATGCTGGCTACTGCCCAGGTTATCGAGAAAATTACTTTAAGTAATGTATCAGGTAGCCTGCTCACTCCTTACTTAGTTCTAGAACATTTATCAGACCAATGTGATTTCTCGCTTTTTGAACTAGTTGACACGTGTTTACTTGGTCACGCTGACAAAGCAATTCATATCTTAAGGCAAGCTGCCAATAATAAGACAGAAGCTACTTTAATTCTATGGATACTTACCCAGGAGATTAGGATAGTATTGCAATTATTATTCCTCATGCAACAAAAAATAGATGTCAAAACAGCATGTCAAAAATTAAAAATTTGGCCTCAGCGACTGCCCCTTTATCAAGCAAGTATTAAACGATTAAACGCTTTATTTTTACAGCAATTGCATCATTATTGTCAGTCCATTGATGAAAGAATTAAATCCAATTCAAACATCACAGTATGGCATGCGCTAGAAAATATATCTCTTTCTCTTTGTCTGGGGCGATTGATAGGTGATGTATGCACAGCATAGCAATTTTTGGAGGTACCTTTGATCCAGTCCATAATGGTCATATTATGACCAGCCTAAGAATTCAAGCTCATTTTAAATTTGATGACTATTATTTTCTACCTTGTAAAATTCCTGCAATAAAACCCCCTTCTTACGCTAATAGCAAACAAAGAGTTGAAATGCTAACACTTGCAATCAAACCCTATCCAGATTTTAAACTGGATACGCGAGAACTAGATCGTGATACCCCTTCTTATATGGTACACACCTTAGAAAGTTATCGAGCAGAATACAACGACTCATCCATCACATTAATTATTGGATATGATTCATTATTAACCCTGCCACAATGGCACCAATGGAAAAAAATAATTACTTTAGCTAATTTGTTAGTCATAACCCGAGAGGAGTTCTCCAAGCATCCCCTACCTAGTCTCGTTCAAATTTTTCTTAAACAATATAGAAATGACGACAAAAGTGCGCTTTTCAATCACCAGGCAGGGGTGATTTATTTATTTGATGCAGGCCGGTATGATATCTCTTCAAGCAGAATAAGAGAGAAATTCAAACAACATAAAGATCCTAAAAACGACTTGCCAAAATCTGTATATTATTACATTAAGAAGCAGGAACTGTATCAATAACACTTTCTGTTTTATCGACAGCTTTCACTTGCTTAATAAATTCAGGCAAATGGCTATAAATTAAGTCTACGACGGGATCAAACCGTGCATAAAGCTTGGATTTTTGGGAATATTCCTGGTAAGGCAAAGACGTCATTTTAACAGCAACCATAATCAAAGCAACAATAAAAACACCTCGCAAAAAACCAAAACCCATCCCTAAAGTCCTATCTGTGCCACTTAAACCAGCACGTCTTAAAATAAAACTAAGAACAGCATTCACTATCCCACCAGCCAATAAAGTACCAAAAAGAATAATGATAAAACCAATAACAGTCCGTACTGATTGTTCCTGAACATAAGGACTTAGCCAAGGATCCAAATGTTGTGAATAATTAAAACCTAACCAGATAGCTAATACCCATACGCATAACGCTACAAGCTCTTTTACAAAACCACGGAATAAACCAGTCAATACTGACAAAGCGATAATTGCAACAATTGCTATATCAACCCATTGTAGTTGCATGACTAACTAACTCCAGTATTCACAATCAAACCATTTAATTGCATAGAGCTTGCTAAGAGAGTTTTCAATTTGATTACATCTTCTCTAACAGGTGAATGGCCTACAAATACTTTATATAGAACACCATTTCCACCTTTCGATTTCACATAATTAGCCTTATATCCCTTACTCTGTAATCGATTAACCAAAGCTTGAGCATTGGATATTTGCGCAAAAGAAGCCAGCTGGACAGCATAAACCTCTCTTTTGGGAGCCGATCTTGTGTTAGCAGCCTTGGAGACTGGATTTGTTTTTGAGCTGGTGCCATTCTTAGCAGTAATAATCGGCGCCACCTTCGATGGCTTTGTAGCAGCTAATGTTATGACTTTTTTTGCTGTAGTATTCGCTGCTTTGTTAACAGCTAATTTAGCGGACTCTAATTGAATAGAACTCGCTCGCTCAGTTTCAATTTTTGCAATTTCAGAAGCTTGATTAGGTTTGCTGTCCGAAGAAATTGGCTCAGCTTTTACTACATTAGGTAATTGATTTTCAGTAGAAACAGGAGGAATTTCAGCCTTAGCAATTTTTATTGTTTTAAATACCTCTTTTTCCTCCGTGACTACTACATCAGGAGATATAGGTTTAGGTGGTAATTTCACCTTTACACTAAAATTGCTTTCAGGGTTTTGACTAGATTTCTTTATCAATGCAGGAGCAAAAATTGCTCCCAATGAAATAATAACGGCCAAGCCTATCAAGCGATGTTTAACTTTTTCATCCATTACCAGTTTCATTGATTCTCCTTCTGCTCCAAAAGATGAAATTGGGCAGCCATTACCTGACTAACCGTAAAAAATGAACCATAAATAATAATTAAATCCCCTTCTGATGCCTGCTTCATTGCCGTTTCAAATGCAATAATCGGGGTATTATAACAAACTTCTAAAAAAATTTCTGCTTTTCTGAACATAGAAAGCAATTTCTCTCCGTTGGCAGCCCGTTTATTATCCAATTGGGCAGGATACCAGCAATCAACATCATTTTTTAAGGGCATGATCAACCCATAGAGATCTTTATCTTTTAAAGCAGAAAAAACAGCATGAACACGCCCTTTTGTATTAATTTTTTTTACGGTATCTGCCAGCAACTGTACAGATTGTGGATTATGAGAAACATCATACAAAATACTCACTTTACCTTTTTGTAACTGTAATCTCCCAGGGATATTAATTTGTCTCATTGCTTTATTTATAGCATCATAAGGCACTGGTAAATCCTTATGCAATAAATGACAAGCTGTAATAGCCGCAGCAGCCGATTTAAGATGGATATTGGGTTTGGGTAAATTGTTTAATTTATTGCCAAGATAATAAAGCCCCCAGCTGCCTACCTCCTCCTGATAAAAATAATCTCTACTATATAGATAAGAAGGTGCCCCAAGCTGGTCTGCCACCTCTATAACACTTGCAGGAGGAGAGTTGTCTGCATATAGAAATGGCTTGTCTTTACGTATTATCCCTGCTTTTTCATAACCTATCTGCTCTAGAGTTTCACCTAGAAAATCCTGGTGATCAAAATCAATAGTAGTAACGATAGCTAGATCAGCATCTACAATATTGGTAGCGTCTAAACGCCCTCCTAATCCAACTTCAAGAATCACAAGATCCAGGCTGTGTTGTTTGAAATACCATAAAGCAGCCAGTGTTGTCATTTCAAAATAAGTTAAATTAGTTGTTTGGCGTGCTTCCTCGATAACAGAAAAAGCCAAACATAAATCCTTATCTTGGATGGGATCCAGGTTAATACGAATTCTCTCATTAAAGGTAAGAAGATGAGGGGAAGTATAAGCACCAACTCGAAAGCCTGCCTGGTGATAAATCGTTTCTAACGCTGAGACAGTAGATCCCTTGCCATTAGTTCCTGCAACGGTTATCACTTTACATTGTGGACGATGCAAATTTAACTTCTGGGCTACAGTCAAAATCCTTGTCAAGCCAAGTTGTATTTCTTGCGTATTCCTGGTTTCCAGGGTAGTCAACCAATCATTTAACTCCCATTTATTCAGTGGTGCGTGCAAAAAAATTCTCCACTCCTCTATGAGTCAACTTAGAAACCAATTCTGCTATAGTAGCCCTAAGATGTTTGCGTTCAACTATCATATCAATATGGCCATGTTCAAGAAGGAATTCACTTCTTTGGAAACCTTCAGGTAGAGTTTGTCTCACTGTTTGCTCAATAACACGTGGGCCGGCAAAACCAATTAACGCATTTGGCTCAGCAATAATAATATCGCCAAGACTACCAAAACTAGCCGATACACCACCCATTGTTGGATCAGTTAACACAACAATAAAAGGTAATCCTGTCTCAGCAAATTTTGCCAAGGCAGCTGAAGTTTTAGCCATTTGCATTAGAGAAAATAAGCCTTCTTGCATACGTGCCCCACCACTGGCTGTAAAACAAATATATGGACGCCTTTCGTCAGTAGCAACATTAATCGCCCTAACAAATTTTTCTCCTACTGTTGCTCCCATGGAACCGCCCATGAAATTAAACTCAAAAGAGCTGACAATCACTGGCTGTTGCATTAAAAAGCCTTTTACGACGATCAGTGCCTCTTTCTCACCTGTCGCCTTCTGGGCTTGAGAAATTCTGTCCTTATATTTCTTAGAGTCCCTGAATTTTAACCTGTCTTGTGGTTCCAAGGCAGCAGCAACTTCTTCTTGTCCTCCTTCATCAAGGAATTGAGCAATTCGCACACGTGCTGAAATTCGATGATGAAAATTACAGGATGGGCACACCATAAAATTTTTTGCCAACTCTGTACTATAAAGTACTTCATTACATCCAGAACATTTAACCCACAATCCTTCCGGCACACCTTTTTTTTGAGAAGTCTCTGTTCTTATTCTTGATGGTAATAATTTTTTAAACCAGCTCATAAGTTAGAACCTACATATTATTGATGTCGGATATTATATACTCAAGAAACTTCAAAATGCTATTTTTAGCCTCCTGCTTTTTTGCGGTGGAATCTCTTTTAGCCTCTAAATTACCATTTTCTCATGAGATTTGTAGTAGAGTTTGAACTAAAACTAAGACTACGATGGAGATTGACATTATTTTCAGAACACAAATTTAAAGTTTTTTCATGACGTGCCGCCAAACAAGATAGGATGGATAGTTGGGATCATTATGAATAGATTTACAACACTAATAATATCCATAAGCTGCCTGTTTATAAGTATTCCCCTGGCACATGCTCAAAAGCGATATGGAGAAACTCTTTGTAACCTGCCAGAATATTTTTGCATGAAAGTAAAACATAATGAAACCTGGGAAAACCTTTTTCCTAATATTGAAGAGCGAGATATCATCAGAAGAATTAATCGTATGAACGTTAGGCTTAAATCAGGAATGATTATTGCCGTCCCGAAAAATATCGAACGCCTGACTATTTACGATGTGTCCCCTTTCCCTCGATATATTGAGCCAAATGGAGAAAAAACTATTTATGTCAGTCAAAAAAAATTGGCCTGGGGAGCTTATGATGAGGATGGTGAACTATTATGGTGGGGACCTATATCTTCTGGTATTGGTAAATGTAATGTAGTAGGCGGATGTTCTACACCAACTGGTTCATTTCGAATTATTCGCAAACAGGACATTGATTGTGTTTCTACAGTCTTTCCCAGAAGAGCCAACGGAGAGCAAGGCGGAGCGCTCATGCCCTACTGCATGCATTTTTTCAGAGGCTATGCATTACATGGAAGTTATGAAGTCCCAGGATACAGAGCAAGTCATGGATGCGTTCGCATGTTTATTGAAGACGCACGTTGGTTAAATGAAGAATTCATTGACCTTCCTGGCGGAGGAATGAAAGGGACGCGTGTAATTCTTGATGCTCCAGATGAATAGGAAAATAGTTCTGATATTAACCAGCCTTATAAATAGACAATTTATAACCAACCTGATAATATTTTATTTAGTGAATTTTACTACTAGGTATGTTAACGTATAAATTTTAAATTGACTAAATGAACATAATAAATACATTCCATAAAAAATCAGGATATAAGGAAATACTATTATCCATATCCTTTTTGAGTAATAGCTTATATAGAAGCAAAGATTGTAAATAGAGGGAGAACTTTAAAATAATGGCTCATTATAAGGCACAGTCAGAATCGATTAATAAATTTACTATGAGTTCAATAATGCCGTGGATGGTGTGGGGGTTAGGATGTTTATTCTATTTTTATGAGTGTTTGTTGCAAGTCTCCCCAAGCGTAATGAGCAATGAGTTAATGAGAGATTTTTCTGTTACCAGTCATACACTGGGTATTTTATCTGGTATTTATTTTTATTCTTATGCTGCCATGCAACTTCCTGGCGGTGTTTTAATGGACTATTTTGGTCCACAGCGGCTATTGACTCTTGCCACAGTTGTTTGTGCAATAAGCACTATTACATTTGGTCTGACTGAAAATTTCTTTATGGCTTGTGTGGCAAGGCTCATGATAGGGTTTGGCTCGGCATTTGCTGCAGTTGGTACCATGAAATTAGCAGCGAACTGGTTTCCTGCTCAAAAATTTGCTTTATTAACCGGCTTAATGGTCACTATAGGAATGATGGGGGCTATCGGTGGGGAAAGCCCTTTGGCGCTGCTAATTGATAGCTTTGGCTGGCGTGAAAGTATGATTATTATGGGCAGCATAGGGCTTCTTTTAGCCACCTTACTCATATTAATTGCCAGAGACACTCCCAAGAATTTTGCACCTCCCATCCATCAACACCCTGTTGAAGAAGAGCATTTAATTCCAAGCTTATTCACTTTAATAAAAAATAAACAACTTTGGCTGGTCGCTACCTATGGTGGATTAATGTACATGGCAACCCCTGTATTCTGTGGGCTATGGGGGGTTCCTTTCTTGATGAATAAAATGCTAATTACAAAATCTTCAGCAGCAAATTTCATCTCATTAGTGTTTGTGGGCTGGGCCATTGCCAGTCCTTTATGGGGCATATTCTCAAATCGTATAGGACTACGGAAACCACCTATGTACATTGGATGCATAGGAGCAATGATTTGTTCGCTACTCTTCATTTTTGCTCCGATTACTTCTCCTCTCTTGATGGAAATATTACTTTTTGCCTTTGGTATTTTTTCCGCAGGTTTTTTGCCAGCTTTCTCTGTTGCCAAAGAATTATGCAATAAAAAATACGTAGCGACTGGGCTTAGTTTCATGAATATGATGAACATGATAGGAATAGCTTTGGCTCAACCATTAATTGGCTATATTTTGGATAAAATGTGGGAAGGACAGATGTTAGGAACGGTAAGAACTTATCCATTGGGAGCATATTACACCGCTTTGTCAATCCTACCATTGGGTATGCTCATTGCGCTACTGATATTACCAAAAATCAAAGAAACCTATTGCCAAAGTGTTAATTAATGAAATAATACCGCAATTTCAATTTGTAGAATTAAAATGATTAAAAAACTATATATCAAAACGAATGGCTGCCAGATGAATGAATACGATTCTTCTAAAATGGCAGAAGTGCTTCACGCCTCACATGGCCTAGTGAAAACAGACCAAGTTGAAGAAGCAGATGTTATTTTGCTGAATACTTGCTCAATTCGCGAAAAAGCGCAAGAAAAAGTATTTTCCCAGCTCGGTCAGTGGCGGGAATATAAAGAGAAAAATCCCCATGTGCTAATAGGAGTGGGGGGGTGTGTAGCAAGTCAGGAAGGTTCTGATATTATAAAAAGAGCCCCTTTCGTGGATATTGTATTTGGTCCTCAGACCTTACACAGGCTCCCTACCCTGCTTAATGAAAGACTTGCTAAGAATAAGTCTGTTGTTGATATTAGCTTCCCAGAAATAGAGAAATTTGATCACCTTCCGGCTCCAAGAGCAGAAGGTCCAACAGCTTTTGTATCCATAATGGAAGGTTGTAGTAAATATTGTAGCTTCTGCGTAGTTCCTTACACTCGCGGTGAAGAGATAAGCAGGCCATTTGACGACGTGCTGGCTGAATGTTACCAATTAGCAGCTCAAGGCGTAAGAGAAATCAATTTACTCGGTCAAAATGTTAATGATTATCGTGGCATCATGGAAAACGGGGATACGGCCGATCTCGCCTTGTTAATTCACTACATTGCCGCCATAGAACAAATCGGTAGAATCCGCTTTACTACTTCACATCCTTTAGCATTCTCAGATAATTTGATTAATGCCTACGCAGAAGTTCCAGAACTTGCCAATCACTTACATCTTCCTGTACAAAGTGGTTCGGATCGTATTTTGTCTTTAATGAAACGAGGTTATACCGCTTTAGAATTTAAATCAAAAATTCGCAAATTAAGGAAAGTTCGGCCTGATATCCGCCTTTCTACTGATATAATTGTAGGATTTCCAGGGGAAACAGATAAGGACTTCCAGGATACTATGGACCTTGTGCATGAAATTGGCTTTGATACTTCTTTTAGTTTTATCTATAGCCCCAGACCAGGTACTCCAGCCGCCAATTTGCCTGACAACACTCCTCTGGAAGTCAAAAAACAACGGTTACAAATTTTACAGAATAGATTATTAATGAACGCTTCTCGTTATAGCCAAGCGATGATTGGCAGTAAGCAAAAAATTCTAGTGACAGGAGCATCCAAAAAAAGCGCACAACAATTATCTGGTCGCACAGAATGTAATCGTGTGGTTAATTTTGATGGGCCACCTCATTTGATTGGACAATTCGTAGAAGTTCAAATTAATGAAGCATTACCTAATTCATTAAGAGGACGTCTATTTGAAGTGGAGATGCAGCCAGCCTAATGATTGAACATATTCAACAACAGATAACCGTACCTCTTAAATACCATAACCAGCGTATAGATAGCGTGATTGCTCAGCTGTTACCGGAGTACTCACGCTCACTAATCAGTAACTGGATTAAAGCAGGCGCTATAACTCTTAATCTTAAGCCATGCAAACCCAAGGATAAAACCCTTGGTGGAGATCTCATCGAGATCAGCATTAACTATAAAAAAACCAATGCTGACTTTAATCTTTGTGAACCTGAAAACATTCCAATTCAGATAATTTATGAAGATGAAGAAGTTATCGTTGTTAATAAACCAGCTGGACTGGTTGTGCATCCAGGAGCAGGAAATCGCGAACATACTTTAATTAATGCACTACTTCATCACGTACCCTCATTACAACATTTACCACGTGCTGGAATTATTCATAGATTGGATAAAGACACCACCGGATTATTGATTGTTGCAAAAAGCTTAATTAGCCACACGTCACTCATAAGACAGATGCAAGAACGAGAAATCAAGCGCCATTATTTGACTTTAGTCCATGGACACATTATTTCTGGAGGAACAATAGATACAGGATTTGGGAGACACCCAAGAAACCGATTGAAAATGACTGTGTCTGAACACGGACGTCAAGCGGTCACTCATTATACCGTCAATAAACAATATAATGATTTTACTTTGCTAGATGTTCATCTAATGACTGGACGTACGCATCAAATTCGGGTACATATGAATTATATCAATCATCCTGTCGTAGGAGATCAACTCTATGGTGGCCGAATGAGATTTCCTGCCCACGCTAGCGACCATGTCCTTTCAACATTAAACCAATTTAAACGACAAGCACTTCATGCGCGTTCCATTTCATTTTATCACCCAATACAAAAGATGGAATTAACGCTGGAAGCACCATTGCCTGATGATTTTACATTGCTACTAAATACCCTGGATCAACATTATGAAAAATAGAATAGCGAACTGGCCAGCTCCTAAAAACATTATGGCTTTGAGTACCACACGCTTGTCAGGGTTTAGTCAAGATCCTTATACCAGTAATAATCTTGGACTGCATGTTGGAGATAAAAAACACCACGTGCTAAAAAATAGACAACAACTTGCAGAGCTCATAGGTCTTCCATCAGAGCCAGTTTGGTTAGAACAAACTCATAGTACTATATGCATCACAGCAGAAGAAGATAATCACAGAAATGCGGATGCAGCAATAACTCGTTTACCCAAATTACCCTTGGTTATACTCACAGCAGATTGTTTACCCGTAATGCTTTGTAATAAGCAAGGAACCGAAATCGCAGCCATTCATGCTGGATGGAAAGGCCTTTGCAATGGCATCATAGAAAATACACTAAAAAAGTTGAATAGCAATGCTGCAGATATTCTTGCATGGATAGGGCCTGCTATTTGCCAAAAATGTTATGAAATTGGTGAAGAGGTCTACTTGTCCTTTACCAATCAATACCCCTTAACTAGGAAAGCATTTGAGCCTATTCAAAACAAATGGTTGGCCAATTTGCCTCAAATTGCTGAAATAGTTCTTAACTTGAAGGGCATAAAGGCAGTATTCCAGTCAAATTTATGTACTTATGAGTTAAAAAATGAATTCTATTCCTATCGAAGAGAGTCACAAACAGGTAGAATAGGAACTTTCATTTGGATTAATGAGTAAAACAGGATTAATAATATGATGACACGAATAAAATTATTTATAGCAACTTTGCTGATCTTTTTCATTCCTATGGCTAATGCCGCGCAAGACGCGGCTACTATGCCCAGTTTAGCCCCTATGCTAAAAAACGCTATGCCTGCTATTGTTAATATAGCAGTACAAGGATATTTGCCTAATGATGTTGCTTCTTCTGGGCATTCAGATGACGAAGACAGTCAAAACAATAAACAACCATCAAGAACCCCTGAAAAAGGTAGAAAATTTGAAAGCATAGGTTCTGGAGTAATACTCGATCCCAAAAATGGTATTATTATCACTAATGACCATGTTATACGTAATGCTAATTTAATCACTGTAACTCTACAGGATGGCAGAAGACTAAAGGCTCGTTTAATTGGGGACGATAGCGAAACAGATTTGGCAATTCTAAAAATTGATGCTAAAAATTTAAAATCTCTTGTCATTGGCGATTCCGACAAACTAGAAGTCGGAGACTATGTTGTAGCTATTGGAAATCCATTTGGATTAAATAGTTTTGGAAACAGCCAATCTGCTACCTTCGGAATAGTCAGCGCATTAAAGCGTAGTGATTTGAATATCGAGGGAGTTGAAAACTTTATTCAGACGGATGCGGCAATTAATCCTGGTAATTCAGGAGGAGCTTTAGTTAATGCCAAAGGTGAATTGATTGGTATTAATACAGCGATTATTTCACCTTATGGTGGTAATGTTGGAATTGGTTTCGCTATTCCTATCAACATGGCAAAAGATGTTGCACAACAAATTATCAAATTTGGCTCGATTCATCGTGGCTTGATGGGTATATTCGTACAACATTTGACTCCAGAACTTGCCCAATCCCTGGGGTATTCCGAGGATTTCCAAGGAGCTTTAGTATCTCAAGTTAATGAGAATTCTCCTGCACAATTGGCTGGCTTGCAAGCAGGTGACGTTATCATACAAATCAATGATACAAAAATAACTCAAGCAACTCAGGTAAAAACTACAATCAGCTTACTACGTGCTGGCTCTACTGCAAAAATTAAAGTGCTCCGAGATAACAAACCTCTAACTTTAGACGTAGAGGTAACAGATATCAAAAAACATGAACAAAAATTACAGTCCAACAACCCTTTTTTTTACGGATTAGCTTTACGTAATTTTGAACAAGAATCTCCCCCTCATGGTAATGTAGTAGGAGTTCAAGTAGTGGGGGCTTCTGAAACTAGTGCCGGATGGCGTGCAGGACTAAGACCTGGAGATATTATAATTTCTGCTAATAAAACTCCGGTTAAAGACCTTAAATCCTTGCAAGCCGTTGCTCGTGAGAAAAAACAACAATTATTAGTCCAGGTACTAAGAGGACCAGGAGCTCTTTATCTTTTAATTGTTTAGGTTTAGAAATCCCTTTATCCCACACAATTGGAAAGCCAAAAAGGTGTGGGAAAATTTAGTTTGAGCAGTTCTGCTGAGTCACCTAGGCAGAACTGCTCATCAGAACCACAACCCCTGCCCCTGCATCAAAGTTAGTTACTGTTCCGATTATAATGGCACAAAATCAAGCTTCAATATCAGAGAGACAATACTCTCCCCATGCCCCCCCAACCCACCTACAGCATGAGTTGTTATATGGCAATCATTCACCTAACTAACTAAAATGAGTTAGTGACAGTTGAACTATTGTCGCGTTCTATTGCCATCTCAGATTTTGTACTTTCTCTTATATCTGCTAAACTCTTTTTTATCTCAGATTGTTGTTCTAAAGCAATCTGACTATTAGTAGAATCTTTTTGAGGATTCTCTTGATGAGCCAAACTTTGAGATTCAAGTTCTGACTTTAGTTGTGTTAAATCATTTCGAAGAGTTGAACAATCCTCGAACCGTTTTTGAGCCTCTCTCTCTTCTTTAGTGGTTAAGCTAAATGATAAAGTAAAGATGGCGCGCAGAATACGCAATAAGATATTCATTTTAGATGGTGGTGGTTCTGAGGGAATGACATCTGCCTCAACCTTCTCAATAAAAATATTTAAAGCATCTGTATATTTATTGTGCATTTGTTCTCTGATTAAATCATCACCCTGATAAAGCTCAGGAATGTCCCTTGCTTCCTGTAATCTATTTTTTAATGTTTTAAGACTGTTATATACTGGATCTGAAGCATAAGAATCCGGATATTTTTTTTCTAAAAATGCGCTTAAGCGATCAGCCAAACTAAATAACTTTTCAACCCTGTCGCTAATTTCCTTAACAGACATTTTAGGCTTAGGTTCTTCAAGCATTTGGAGGGTAAATTTGGTGGCCATTGCCTGTAATGGAAGCGTTACTTTCTGGCCAAAATCATTTAAGCTAGCATCCATATATTGCTTATAATTTTCATAAAATGCCATACATTGCTTTAGAACACCTCCAAGGTCACTGTCTTCATCGTTAAGAGCCTCTTTAGATAATAGAATCAGCCTATCGGCTTCTTTATTTAGCTCATCAATATTAGAAAACCTGGTGGGCTCTATTTTGGTGGGGATAGCATACCCTGCATTTGATGCGACTTCCTTAAGTTGTTTTATATTAGCAAATAATAAGTCGCTACTCTTTTCTCTCAATAATTTTTCCTCAGGAGAAAGATTATATTTTTCGAGTGATTGAGAATAATTAACCAAAACTGAACTTACAACTAACCGAGCAACTTCCGCCTCTTTTTGAGCAAAACCTACTTCATCGCCGTCTTTAGGAATCACTAGGCCATCCTTGACAAGACCACCTACTAGTTGAGCATAATTGTCTTTGCCAATAGCATCAATAACCTCAGATTGTAATCTTGATTTGTCTGGAGTGAGTAAAATGGGGGTAATGGCATTTAGTATAGGACGCATATAATTTTCCATGCTTCCTGCCTGAGCCAGGTTTTTAAAAAACGTTTCACTATTTTCGATAGGCAATACCATTGCATCAAATATTCTTGATAATTTGCCAATATTGTCGGAAATTGCATCCTGGACAACTTTTTTTGCTTGATTTTGCGGACCATCTTTCTGAACGTCTGCCATTAAGTGAGATAAAAATTGGTTTTTAAAAGCCTGAATAAAAATTTCATCTACATCTGTATATTTCATAATTAAATTCCATTGCTTTCAAGAGTTCATAATTTCTATTATATTAAAAAATACTTAAGGAAAAGTGATCAAATAAAATCCAATTGAAAAAATTATTATAAAAATATCCAAACAATCTTGACATCAACGCTCGAAAAAGACAAAATCACGCTCCAATAATGGCTATGTAGCTCAGCCGGTTAGAGCGCGGCACTCATAATGCTGAGGTCGGTGGTTCGAGTCCACCCATAGCCACCAATTAGTTCAAATCTCCATCAATAAAATAAATATCTTTTCTAATCTTGAATAATCAACAAAAACTATAGTAACATTTCAATTCTTTGATTTATAAAATGGATTTTATCTTGTTTAAGAACCATCTAAAATTTTTTATTAAACCCGTACTTCTTGGCTCATTCAGTTTATGCTATGTTGACATTGCCTCATCATCTCAAGTGGTTTATGGGGTACAAAATGCCAAACATTTTACAGGGAATACACCAAGCCAACCGAACAATACTTTAAGGAAAAAGACTACGCCATTCAAACCCCAAATCACAAATCAGGCCATTGGTACGTAGCAGCTAAAATAGGTGCTCAAGAAAGGGATATCGATGATCAGTTTATTGTAAATAACGGCAGTGGGTTCCCCAGTCCTTTTGACAAAGACATCTATACCACCAATTCCGATTCCTCTATGGTATTAGGCATTGGTGCTGGATATCGATACACTGACCTAGCAATTCCTGCAATATCCCTGGGAATACACTATTCGCATTTCTTGAAGACACATATTAATGGACAAATTATTCAATACAGCTTACCTGAATTTACTAATTATGATTATCAATGGAAAGTAGTATCCGATTTAGTATTGGCTACCTCAAAGATGAATGTATTCCGATGGAAAAATTTAATGCCTTTTGTTCAAGGTGGCTTGGGTATTAGTTCTAATCGGACAAGCCAATATTATGAGATTGCATTGCCAAACGTCACCCCGCGTATTAGTCCCAATTTTACCAATCACACCACCACTGTATTAGCCTATCAATTCGGGGCTGGATTAGACTGGGAAATAAATCCTCAATGGCTCATATCCTTAGGTTATGAATATTCTGATTTAGGTAGATTCAGATCAGGGAGTGGCCTTGATAGCTGGAGTACCGAAACTTTATATTCGGCCAATTTAACAAGTAACGCAGCCATATTAGCGCTTACCTATCAGTTTGGGTAATTTAATTTGAGATAGTTCATTCATGAACAAAAGGATCATCATGAAATACCTTATTCGCACCATAATCAGTTTATTTTTTATATTATTTTCATTACTTAGCCATGCAGGGAAAGATCCCATCAGTTGGACTGTTAGTGCTTTATTCCCCTCTCAAACCAGTGTCGGACAAACTTATACTGTGACCTATACTTTTACTAATCAATTACCTATGCGTTTGGTAAAAGCATTGATCATTGAACACTCAGCGAGCCCTGCTAGTGAATTTAGTTTTGAAGATAAATGCAGCGGACGTTTATTATTCTCTGGGGAATCCTGTACTGTTGTTGCTGCATTAAATCCAATGCTCATTGGAACCAAAACCTTGCAATTAACTATTGCGGGGTATAGCAGAGACAGAGTGCCATTACCTCAAATTAGTACATTCAGCACCGGACAATCTTTAAGCCCTATCATTGGGAATGTCACAGACTCATTGCCTTCTCGAATGACACTTGGCTCAAGCGCCACCTATCAATTTAGTTTCATCAACCAAAGTCAAACAGTAGCTACTAATTTATCAGTTAATGTTATCCAATCATTGGGCACGCCAAGTTTTACAACAAATTGCAATACGACACTTGCCCCTAATGGAGGAACTTGCTTGGTCGAGGGAACCTATACAGCCACTGCGAGTACCCCTTCTATCCAACAAGTGGCGGCTCAATTATCTTATGCGGGCCCTTTAGGAAGCCCAACTACAGTAAGGACTCTCACTCTAGTAACAAACCCAGCATCACCCTTAGTCGGAACCCTAGTTCCTCCTAATTATTTACCCCCATTATTAACCCCAGACACCCAGTATTATACTGTGCAATTTTTATTTACAGCCTCTGGAACAGTGGATATTACAAGCAATGGCACCATTGCCTGTCTTCAGGGAAATAGTGATTGCACAGGAAACATAATTCCTGTCTCTAGTAGCTGCTTCCCTCAAACATTAACTAATGCCGCCTGCCAAATGACTGCTAGATTCACCACACCTGCCGCATCTAATCCACCAAAGACGTATACTATCACGGCACAAGTTCCATACTCAGTTGGAGGCACCCCACAAACGCCTGCAACAGCACAGACCTCAGGAACAGTGGTAGCCACATTACCAACAAGTAGAACAGTCACTGTAAAAAATGAATGTAATTTTGATGTATGGTTTTCATTGAATGGAGCTCAATTAAATAACTCACCTACTTGTTATCAAGACACCGACTGCCCTGCAGGTGCGAGCTGTGATGCCGTTAAAACAAATAAATGCTTTTGGACTAACCCTTCACCAACTAATCTAAGCTATTTATTAGCTGCCAATGGCGGTAGCAATAATGTAACGATTAATGTCAATCCAGGAACTGATCCCAATATTCAATGGAGTGGAAATATCTCTGCGAGTCTTAATTGTAGCGGATCCAGTTGCCAACAAGTAGCTTGCAATAATAATGGTGGTACGGCTTCTTGTGCGCCTGGAATCGGTTTCACTCAACCAGCAACACAAGCAGAAATCACGATGAATTTAAATAATGCTGATAGTTATGATGTAGAAGTCATTAATGGTTTTCATATCCCAATCTCTATGCAACCGGTTTATTATCAAGACTCAACCACCACAATTTATGCTACAGCAGATAATTACAATTGCGGGGTTCCAGGAAAAGAAACAATTGGCAATGGGTTTGGAGCATGCAATTGGAATAATGCTACAGTTCCAGGGAATGGATTCTACTGGGTAACAGGCGGTGGAAATACTTGTTCCATTACTGCAACAAATTCAGGTTGTTCTGCAACCACCTTGTGTGGTCTGGACAATAACTTTAATCAAGTTTGCGGTAATTTCTTAGGATATTGGTCTGCTGATCAAGTATGTGGCTCCAATAATGTACCTGCTGCAGTTCTGGAATACTTCAAATGCAATCAACCACTGCCGACCAATACCACTCCGTATTATCCTTCAGGAGCTGTATTATCTGATTTAATGTTATGTGCTGTACCCAAGGGATATACGGGTCCAAGATATAATACTTGCTACAATCCTTATCCATCCTATTCCTCTACAGAAATCGCTCAATGTTGCGGATGCGTCGATTGGTGGAATCCTGATCAAACAAACAACGTTGCGATAGGAGCTAATTCCAATACTGGAAGTTGTACTCAACCTGGTCATAGCCAACCACAAACCAATGCTCAATGGAATCAATACGTACAGCCAATGCTGCAATGGATGAAACAGGCATGCCCTTCGGCATACACCTATCCTTTTGATGATAAAACCAGTGGTTTTAGTTGTACTAATAACTTGCCAGGGCAACCTAATTCCGCGGGCTATATCGTCACTTTTTGCCCAGGAGGAATAACAGGTCTTCCAAGTGGGAAAACTGATGGACGATAGGTAGACATATCTTCCACAACTCTACTGTAAAGAGTAATCTCTTTGCAGTAGAACTTGATAATCTGACGAATAAATTTTAAATTTTCAACGCTGAAACACCTGCTATCTCCTGTAATCCAAATTGGCTGCGCAAACCCCACATCTTATGGCTGTTTAATATTCATTTAATATTAATATATTACAATCAGGCCTTGCAAAATTTATTATGAAACCACATGATTAATAACAAACAAATCCAAGACACGCCTTTAACTGATGGGAAAAAATTGAGTGATTTTCAATCAGTAGCACCAAAATTAGGAGGAAAAAGATGGGGATTTGTTGGAAAAACAGAAAAAGAAGAAGGCATGTATTTGGTAAAACGTGAGCTTGGAGGCTATGAGACTGTAATCACAGCAGCTGAAAATGACATGATCGTCTTAGAGTGCCTCAGCGCTACTTTAATAAAACTAATTTTGGGGAATTCTTTCGCAGCTGAAACAACGCCAGTAAGACTTGATAAGGAAACATTTACTCGCCATATAAATACAGAAGAGGGTAATGAGTTAGTTACTGAAACGCTTCCTGTGAATGATTTATCGAACTATGGATTAGCATCCAAAATATTGACGTGTAATAGCTATCAAAGAAATAAAAAAGTAATCTTCGATGATGATGAATTAGTAAAACTATCATTAATCGTTTGCTTGCTTGGTGTATCTGATGTGAAACAAGAGCATTTAATAGATCATTATAGTGATGAGGGCTCCTACTTAAAAAGACATACTGCTATTATTGATTGCGCTGCCGATTTAAATGGACATACTCGCTCGTTAGATTCTATTCTCCTAGGTAATAAAACAATTTATCCTATTAAACCGAAATATTATGGTGTCGCTTTAAAAATATTTCATCGAATAATAGATATCGAATTTGACTTGATGCTAGCTGTGGATAAGTATAAACACATTCAAGTTTCTGAGTTATGCGATAATTCAGTTTTAAAAAATAAGTTACATCTGCTTGTTTGTCATATAAAAAACTGTTTACCTCAATTAGATATGAAAATCCAGTCTGCTGTCTTAAATGGAGACTTGAAATTAGACCACTATGTTTATTTAGAGTTAGCTCGCATGCTGGAACGATTTCCTGAGAAATATCGATTACGAATTTTACTTGATAATATAGCTATTTTTAAGAAAGAAGATGAGGTAGATCAAGAAGAAATTTTAAATCTTCTGACAGTAGTAGGTACAAGTGAATTATTTATGCAATATTTAAATAATAAGGGGAATTCGTCGATGCCATCAATTGGCGAGAATCATTATTCGCTGTTTAATTCTGATAATAGGGATGAAGCGACCAAGCAATCCAATGACTTTAAAATTGCTAATAATCACAGCAGTTTTTCATAAAGATCGTCCGAGTAAGGGCTTGTTTTTTCAATCAAAGCCAATTTCTTTTTTCTTGAGCTACCATTGAGCGGTTTCTCTCGAGCTATGGAACTTTCCAAACCAAAAATGACCAAATAATATACAATATGTCTACTACCGTGCTATTTCAACGAATTAAAGCTACTGGATTGCTTAGTCGCTAAGCTCCTTGCAGCGACGGCTTTAAACGTGAGTCCTAATTATTTCCTGCATTTCAAAAATTTTCCTTTCAGCAGAAAATTGATTTGGAAACATATTAATTCCCTCTTCACGCATCCGAGGTGCTAATTCAGAGAAATATTTCTCTAAATCATTTCTGCTGTTTAGTTGATACTGAACGGTCAATTTTTCCTGTTCAGGGTCTTCCGATTTTTCTTGCCTCAAAATACATGCTTGTATAAATCCGGGAAATTCTATTATTTCTCTAACATGCTTACTTAACCATAATCGAAATTGGGAATAGACATCAGCATCAATTGTTAAGCTTACTTCATAAATAACCATAAATTTTTTCCTTCGAAATGTATATTATTTTGAATAAAACCAGTTCCATTTTTTTAAGTTTTAAATGATAATGATTATCATTTTCATTTAAAACTTAAAAACAGAACTAGTGTTGTATCTAAAAAGTAATATTAAAACCAAAATTATTTCGGGTGTATTGGGGATTATCAGTAATATATTGGTTTTTGCTAATACTGGGAATACCTTATTTAAAAGCGAGAAATTTACCTATGATGGTCATATATTTTTTAATGCCACCAATTCAGCAATACAAGGCGAAAAATATTTATTGAATCAGCAATTGTCCAATATCAAACTAGGTTCTGAATTGCATGTTACTGATTGGAATAAAATAAAAGGATTATTAATTTTTAATACCTTACCTACCCCTGTTGCTCCTCAATTATACCTTGAGCAATTCTATGATGAGTTTCAAATACCCTCTTCCAATGCCTTTTTCTCAATCGGAAAAAAATGGTTAACCTTTGGAAGTTATAAAAGCGATTTAATTTATAAACCTTTGACAAAGGCTTTAGGGCAAACCAATGAAGTCACTGCTGTTTTTGGTTATGATTCTTCCTTTTATACTAATGCCTCTTTTTTTGAGCCTTACTCTCGAGTAAAAAGCTCATCGCTGCCCCTTTATTACAATCTAAATACAGGACTGCATAATGAAACAGTCGATGTAGGAGCAAGTTATTTATACTCTTTAGCAGACAGCCAATTATTTCAATATAATAAAGGTTTTGGTGGGTTTTTATCTCATTCATTAAAAACAAGAGTTCCGGGATTTGCAACTTATTTAAATGTTAAACATAAGAAAACAAGCACTTATCTAACGTATGTTTCTGCAGTTAGCCCATTTGCCATAGAAGATTTGAGTTATAACAATAAAAGAGCGTTGCCAAAAGCATTCAGCGTACAAAGTAGTTATGATATTAATACCAAAAAAATCCCTATTAAAATAACTGGCTTTTATGATTACTCCTTTCAGGCTCTAGCGCTAGGACTACCTGAGCAGAGAATTGGTGTCGGTCTATCTGCTAATCCCTCACCTTATCTTAGCATCCAATTTCAATATTCTAAAGACTATGGCTATGGAAATAATGCCATCGCCACAGGATTAAACCATTTTGTAAGTGGTCGTAATATAAAAACAAACAATTTTGCATTACAAGCGGTATTAAATTTTTAGTTTAGACAATAACTCAATAACCAATGAATAATTGCCATTAATTTTTGGATGAAGAGCCAATAAATACTTAGAGACGCAGAATCTTCATGGCTTTTACGTCCTTCACATAATTTAACAAGTAAATTATATTTTGTTATTGCAAATGATAATCATTATCATTTATAGTATGGCCAGTTCTAAATTTTAAAGATAATAATCATGGCCGTTGTTTTAAATAATTCTTATAAACTAAATGATCAATTACACACCTTGCTACTTGAAAAAAAGTTTGTATCCGCACTAGAAATGGAACATTTCATATCTATTGCCCACCAGCAATGTTTGGCTCGATTACAGCATGCGGCTCTTTGTGAAGGATTAATAGATAAGAAAATATCGTGCAACCAGGTTCATGATTTTCTTGATTTACTTAAAAATCAGCAGAAAAATCGCAATCTAAACATAGTGGATCGATGGGTCAGCTTAAAGGAAGAACTTGATGAAAGTGTCACCAACCAGGCTTTAGCCCTCGCCTACTACCATTACTGGCAACAATCTTTGAAGCAAGAAGCAAAAAATTATTCCAGTTTATGGTTATGGTTAACTGAGCACTACGAAAAACAGCAAGCTTTGACTTTTTTCGAGCAATGGGGGTGTGTAGGCCATCCTTATCATCCCAATTTTCGGGCAAAAAAAGGATTAAATCTTGATGAGATAATTCAATATTCCCCTGAATTTAATGCGCAGGTTGACATTCCTTGGCTCGCAATTCATCGTTCTATTGCATTCACTTCAATTGACAGTACTAGCTACTCCTTATTATTTGCTCAACATTTTGTCAGAGAATATCAATTATGGCATGAGTATATGCAGCAACAGTGCTTAGACCCAGAACAATACCTTCCTCTCCCCGTTCACCCTTGGCAATGGAGCAACAAATTACAGAGCCTTGCTGCCACTTTAATAAATTCAAAACAATTATTAATGACGCAGACTCTTCAAAAAACAAGGCCATCTATGTCTTTCCGAACTATGATGCCTTCTGATAATAGAGGACCGCATTTTAAATTAGCTACCGCAATCCACACTACCTCTTCTTTACGGACGGTATCTCCTGCATCCGTCAGTAACTCCGCTCCACTTTCCAATTGGCTTAAGCAATTACTTGCTCAATATCGGGACTATGAAAAACCACTGTTTTTAGCCAGAGATTTGGCGGGAATTAACTCCACTCATCCTTCAATTCCTTCACAAGAAAAAAAACACCTAGCCATGATTGTACGTGAAAATCCACTTCAATTGATCAAGGATTCACAAATATTAATACCAGTGGCAGCGCTCTTTGCAACCTCTCCGGTAAGTCAATTGGCTTTATTAATTGAAATTGCTGAAGCAAGCAAAATAAAGCCTGAATTATATTTTATTGAATATTGCAAGAGCGTTCTCGAGTGCCAACTGCATTTATTATTAAACTATGGAGTGGCATTGGAAGCGCAGCAACAAAACACATTAGTTATTTTTCAATACAATCGGCCAGTTGGGTTAGTAATTCGAGATCTCGGGGGTATTAGAGTTTGCTTTAATTCTCTTTATGACAAAATTATAAAACCCAATCTGCATCCGGATTCAACTATTTCATGCTATGAGCTTGATGATCTATTTAATACTTTCATTTATGGAAATTTACTAAGTAACCTGACCCCTGGTATTCATTGTTTTCAGGCAGCCTATGATTTACCTCCACAACTGCTTTGGTCTTTAGTGAGGCAAATCGCAAACCAATTATTAGAGAATATGAGAAAATGCATTAACCCTTTGATATATCAAAAATTTCAACAATATTTATTTTCAATGCCCTGGCATCATAAAAGTTTGCTGACTATGCGACTTAATTCAAATCAGGATAACTTGGAGTTTTTCACTGTAAATAATCCATTGAGTCAAGAGAATGAATAGGTCTATACAAAAAATAATCTTAGGCAGCCAATTTTTTATGATACTAGCGTTGGAAATGACTAACCCATTTCTCCCGCTATTAATTTCCAATCAAGTCAATATCACAACTCATTCTATTATGGTTTATACTACTCTCAGCCTAATTCTCCCCATGATTGCTAATATTTTATTGGCACCAATCTGGGGATTGGCTGCCGATCGTTATGGATATAAATCCATGTTGATGAGAGCATCATGGGCTTTGGTTTTAACTCAAGCAAGTATGATTTTTGTAAACTCTGTATTCTGGATCTTGGTTATTCGAATAATGCAAGGAGCATTCGCCGGGTTTATTGTTGCAATGCAAACCTATGCTTTAAGCGTTGCTGAATGGCAAAATAAAAGTGCTCAATTGTCACGTTTACAATCTTCCAAAGCAATAGCCACTGCTATAGCCGGTTTGATTGGAGGAGCAGTTTTACACCTTACCAACTACTGCGGATTATATGGCTTCGCCACCTTGATCTGCTTGATCGTCACCACAACCATACACTACAAACTGCCGTCTTCAACCAAAACTGGAATTAAGAAAAAACAACAGCCAAATCCTTCTTTTGGTTCAAAAAATATTTTTATTTTTCTCTGCCTGTTAATCATGTTAACTCAAATTGCCAAATTTTTACCAGATCCAGGCTTCACATTATTTTTAAATGAATCGCTTTCCCATAATTTACTCCTTATTGGCTTTATGTATTCCTTACCAGCCATAGGCATGTTATTAAGTTCAGAGTGGTGTGGGCGGCAATTTGATCGTTACAGAAATAATCTATCATTAGTTAACCAATATTTGATTGGCTTTAGTCTGCTTGGTGCTCTTTTGATGATAGCACAAGCGAATGTTACCAACTTTTATTTATTCAGCTTTATTCGAATTTTATGGGGAGTTGTATTAGCCGCATTATTGCCAGCTCTATTTGCCTTATGCAGTGATCGTAATTTATTACCCGGTTATGCCTTAGGATTAGCTAATTCGTTTGCAAAGTTGGGAAATCTCATTGGTCTTCTATTGGGAGGATTTTTAGCAAGTTACCTGTCTTATCCCTCAATTTTTATGGTAATTGCCGCCATTTATGGCCTTTTTGCTGTTTCTGTATATGGATATCATCTGGCTAATACGAGACAAATAACCAATTTTTCTAACTCTTATTGAACGTTAAATTATGAAAAAAAATGCTCTTCTCATTGTATTATTAACCTGGTTTCTTGGAAATATGGATATCCATTTCCTCACTCCGGCTTTACCCTCACTGGCCGATTACTTCTCAGTAAGCCCTAATATAGCGCAATTAACTATTAGTCTTTTTCTTCTGGGAAAAGCAATCAGCATGATTTTATGGGGTCTTGTTTCTGAACAATATGGTAGAAAACGTGTATTCATTGGAGGGTTATTATTGTTTATTGCCAGCAATTTTTGGGCTGCTTTCAATAATTCAATTATTCTCTTTTTAATATGCCGCTTTCTCCAGGGTGTTAGTGTGGGAGCTACCCTTTTAATGGGTAGAGTTATGATCAATGATACGCATAATGAACAAAATGCTACAAAATACTTCGCCTGGCTATTTACTTTAGCGGGTGTGTTTATCTGCTTCCTTCCCTTTTTTGGGGGGGTAATAAATAATTATTGGAACTGGCAAATTGCTTCTCTCCTCATTGCCGCTTATGGTTTACTATTATTACCCTTATGCCGAGTACTAAAAGAAACCAAACCATATGAGGTAAGCCCTCCAAGATTAGGGCCCTGCATTATACTTGTTTTCAGTCATCCTCTTTTTGTTTCTTATTTATTGATTTCTGCCTTGATGATGGCTGGCGAATCCGCATTTAACACCAGTGCTTCCTTTATTTTAATTAAAGGAGAACATTTTACGAGTGCTCAGTATGGGATCATTAAAACCTCCATGGCCATTATGCATCTATTAGGTACTGCTTGTTGCGGTTTAATAGTAAAATATTATCATAGTACCCAATTAACCAAATTAGGGGTGCGCTTCTTTGTTTTCTCAGCTGCCCTAATGTGGTTATTTGTATTTTCTTCTGAGAATATTTATTTGACTTTTATAACTCCCATGATGATTTATTATTTTGGTACAGGTTTTATTGTAGCTTCTGCAACATCCGCTGTTGTACGCCCCTTTCCAAAACAAATGGCTATTGCCTTAGCTATCACTTTATTTTGTCAATTTAATTGTTCTGCTTTCTTTAGTTTTATGACCAGTATGATAGGGATTCAACGCGTAGAGACTTTTATGTTGCTATTAAGTTTTATAAGTATTTTGAGTTTCCTTTCTCTTCTCAAGCTGGAGCGAATGAAATCTTACTGAAATCTGTATAATAATATCCCATTACAATCCGATTTTTAACAAAATGGCAACTCTATGTATTTCTCTCCAAAGAAGGCTATGCTTATTTAATAACAAGTCATTAATCTTATTTCATTGGAAAAGGGAAATCCTGAAGAAACAACCATGACTAATAGCTTTAAAATTAGTATACGCGTAAGCATTATTACCTTATTCATGCTTTTATTAAGTCTGGTAGGATTTACTATCATTGGCATTAATTATCTTGCTTTCAATAAAGTTTTAAATAGTAGTGCCAAAAGTTTAATTGATAAAACTACCTTGCTGGTTAAAGAACGATTTCTAGTCTACTTGAACCCTTTGAATCGTGATTTAATTGAAATAAAAAATACGATTGATAGGGGTATTATTAACCCTGAAAATACAGAACAATTTGATAAATTCCTTTTTGAAGCTATCCGATATGATCCAGAAATATTTATGGTTTATTATGGGACGTCAGATGGTGATTTTATTGGGGTAGACCGAGAGAACAAAAGAGTGATAGGATTAACTCATGTGATTAATTCGAAACAGCCCCCTGTTAATATTCGCTATGAATTAGATACACAAGGAAAAATAGTCAAAAAAAAATTACTGACCCGCCACTATGATCCAAGAGTTCGTCCTTGGTATCAGCAAGCTGTAAGAGAAGGAGAACCGATATGGACAGACGTATACACATTTTATGTTTTCGATAAAAGCGACTTTCTTGTGCCTGGTGTGACCGCTGCAGCACCAATATACGATAAAAATAAAAATCTCAAAGGAGTTATTGCACTCGACCTCACAGTCGATGGTTTACAGCAATTTATCAGTAATCTGGAAGTCACAAAAAACACTATGATCTTTGTAGTTAATAATAAGTCAAGCATTATTGCGTTTCGCAGTCCGCAAAACCATGAAGATATCCGTGGAAAAAAATTAAGTCCTGAATGGATAAAAAAGCTTAATATCCCGCTGGAAAAAATAGACTTTCATGATTTCCAGACTCAACCTCGAATAAAATCTTATCGTTTTAAGGATAAAAACTATTTTCTATCCTATCAACCCGTATTAAATAGAAGAGGAGTGGAACCTTGGTATATTATTATCATTGTTCCTGAAAACGATGTCACAGAACCGCTGAAAAATTTAAGCATGCGCTATATCTTGTTAACTATCTTGGTTTTGTTTATCGGTACAATCCTCGTCCGCATCGTCTCACAAAGAATTTCAAATCCTATCATTCAACTCACCGAAGAAGCCAAGGAAATTACCCTACTGAATCTTAAGCCAAGACCACTTTTAAAAACCATGATTAAAGAAATCAGCTATATGGATAAAACCTTATCAACTCTGCGATCAAGTTTGACTTCTTTTCAACGTTACGTTCCAAGTTCCTTAGTAAAAAAACTAATGCGTACAGGGAAAATAGCCAAAGTAGGTGGGCATAATCAAATCATTACTATTTTATTTTCTGATATTAAAGATTTTACAACCATTGCGGAATCAACCCCGCCTCAAAAATTAATGACTTATTTATCCGAATATTTTCAATCTATGACTGAGACTGTGATTCAACACGATGGGACACTTGATAAATACATTGGGGATGCCATTATGGCTTTATGGAATGCCCCTTCAAAAGATGCAAAACATGCATTTCATGCCTGTGAAACAGCCAGAATCATGCTGGAGCGCCTTAAAAAATTAAATCAAAAACATAGAAGTCAGGAGTTTCCAGAATTTAATATCAGAATTGGTATCCATACTGGGGATGCTATCGTTGGTAATATGGGCTCTGAAGACAGACTAAGTTACTCAGCTCTAGGCGATTCGGTCAATTTGGCGAGCCGTTTGGAATCAATTAATAAGAATTACCATACTCAAATTATTGTTAGTCATACAACATTCACCCAAGTATCCGGAAAATTTCCTTTTCGCTTATTAGATGAAGTGGCTGTAAAAGGAAAGCAGGAAAGCATAGCAATTTATGAGCTAATCACTGCTCAAAATCTTGAAGATCTTGAGCAACACAAGGAAGAATTTAAAGAAGCCTTTTCTTTATACCAAAAAGGCTGTTGGGAAAAAAGCATAAACGCTTTTGCAGCACTAACACCTGCTTACCCAGGCGATAAACTAGCTGCAGTATATATTAAACGCTGCCAAGAGCTAGCAAACACTTCACCGGCTAATTGGGATGGTATTTGGCGTGAAAGAAGTGAAAATCACCCAAAAACAGGAATCATTTGAATAGGATATCACCCCAGTCAATCTAATTGAAACACCAAGGGGTTGTGAAAATCCAGATACCGGCATTACGTTATGCGGCCTTTTATCCCAACGTGCTGCCAACTTGATAGCGATGATTCCCCAAAGTCATCTGTTCTACAAGTTGCGACCTGAGCTTGATAAAGTCCTCTGTTCTTGCTTTACATAGTGCCTTTAAGGCGTCTAAATCGAACGACCTCGCATAGGCCAACACCTTGCACGACTCATGGTCTCCGGCGTTCGACCAACTACAAGCCACGGCCACCCGCTGGCTTTCTGTATTGCGAAATCGGAACCTAACTTATACTTAGAATCAGCAGCGAACCAATTTTCAGAGTTTTCAGTTAACCAACTATAAAATTCTTTTGATGATTTGGGCTGCGCTGTAAATTTTGGCACAGGATAAAAAGGCTCTCTAGAACAGTACTCATAAACAACATGCATAGGCAGCATCTTTTGTTGACCGCCCACACCTTCTCTCCATTGCTTATCAATAGCATCCCAATTCGGATTGAGAGCGTTTATGGAATCTACTTGCATTTGCAGCTCTTTGATGATGGTTTTTTCAAAATCAAAATGCTTTTCAGTGATTGTTTTTCCATTAAGCTTATAAGTGACTTTGTCTGAGTTGATTTTGTTGTATTGAGCAACCAATTGTACGAATACTTTTCTACCTTCTTCATTCTGCGGTATGCACGAAATCATTGCTGTCCACATGTGTTTATCCAAGGCCCAAAGTGCATATTCAAAAGGAC